>PFOE01000020.1 GCA_002792355.1 Candidatus Roizmanbacteria bacterium CG_4_10_14_0_2_um_filter_36_35
CTGCAGCTATAATAGGACTCTTATCTTTTCTTCTTAGTTTTTCCCCAGCTTCTTTTTTGTTAATAGTTGCTTCTCTTATTTTAACTTCGATTCTGTTAGTGTTTTCTAAACAGTCTTTTTCAAAAATAAAATTTCTTGGAGCAATTTTATTTATAACTTTTCCTCTGGCTCTTTTTATGAAAATTCTTTATATTGATAAATTTTTTAACGGTGTTTCTCAAACCGAAGCTAATTGGCAGATCCATCCTCCTTTGACTTTTGTTTTTTTAACAACTGGTCCGATTTTACTTTTTTGTTGGCTGGGATTTAAAAATTATTTTCGTTCATTAACAACAATAAAAATAATGTTTTTGAGTTTTGTTTTTTCCAGTTACTTAATGTTTTTTTCACCAATAGCTTTCTACTTAAAAACAACAAACACGAGATTTTTATCGCCTTTAAATTATATTTTGCTGGCTGTTTTGACGGTTACGGGAATTAAAAGACTGAGGTCTTTATCAATTGTTTGTCTTATGCTTTTATTGCTTTTCATTCCCGGAAATATCGAAGGATTTAAATCTCAAATAAACGATCCTAATCTTGTTTCACCAATTAGCTATCTTCCAAAAGGAATAATAGACGGCTTTAAATATTTAGATACTTTACCGGGAAAACAAACGGTATTAACGACACCGGCACAGTTTTTGTGGATGATTGCTTCAATATATTCTGGAAAACCTGTTTACTTGAACCGACTAGGTCTATACAACTATGATCAAAAGGCAGATATCACGGCAAAATTTTATTGGGGTTCACTGTCAGAACATCAGGCAAAAGAGTTTTTAGAAAAAAATCAGATTGGTTTTATTACTTTAACATCAATTGAAAATTATCCTTTGGATAAAGTAAGTCAATATGGATTTTTGAAAAAAATTTATCAAAACCAAGACGTGGTTATTTTTCAATTAGTAGGGCGTTAATTCTCAATAAATTCTCATTTTTCGGAAACAACTTTAAGACTTCTTTTAAAAATTCTTCGGTCTTTTTTTGATCTTTTCCATGAAGAACCAATATTTTGGCCAAATTTTCATAAGCTAAATAGTATTGTCCATTATTAATTGATTTTTGATAGTATTCAGCCGCCTTTTGATAGTTTTTTTCACGTTCGTAAATTGCTCCAAGATTATTCCAGTTTACCCACCAATACGGCGCCAACTCAGTTGAGATTTTAAAATATTTCTTCGCTTCATCATATCGACCTACTCTAAATAATTCTGTTCCAAAATTGTTTTGTAAATCAAA
>PFOE01000002.1 GCA_002792355.1 Candidatus Roizmanbacteria bacterium CG_4_10_14_0_2_um_filter_36_35
TTTGCGCTCTTCAGTTGAAAGTGGACTTATAATTCCCGGACCGTTAATACAACCACCATCGCAAAAAAGGACATCAATAAAACGAATTGATTGGTTGTCTTTAAATTCCTCAAGAACAATGTCAATATTTTTCCAGTTAGAAACAATTCTAATCTCTTTATCCTTTAGAAGGGTTTGAGTACCACTTGTAAAAGTGAGTCCGCCATCGAAAGGATATATCCGGGTGGATGGTTCAGAAAGATCAAACTTGTCGTTAGATAATTCATTTATTTGAGGAGTTGCGAATTGAGAAAATAACTCATCGAGTTCTTTATATGTAATTACGATAATATTTAATTCGGGGTAATCTTCACTGGCTTCAAGTTTTTTTACAATGCACGGACCGATAAAAACCGGTTGATAACCAAGATATTTTTCTGTCACAATTTTGGCGGTGGCGATCATTGGTGAGTCTGCCTTGAATGCTAAATAAGGAATTAGATCAGGATGCTTGGTACGGATATAGCGGACAAAACTAGCGCAGGGACTAGTGATGAAACGGCCGGTGGGATTATTAATTAACAGGTTTACAACTGCTTCGTTAGTTTTTTTTGCACCCACTGCTACTTCCCCACCACATAAGAAAAACCTAATTGTTTTAAACGGGTGACTATTTGTGGGTATTGATAAACAATTGGGAATGAAGGTGCCAACATGGCTACTAACTTAGATTTATTTTTTATTAATTCGGTAAGCATATTTACTTCGTCCTCGTCCATAGTTTATTTAAAGACTGTCTTTAACAAAGACAGTCTTTATTTTCAAGGCAATGATTCCTCCAAATATTGCCGTGATTAGTTGAAAAATTCCCATGCTTGTTAAGAATACCGCCGGAACTAATTTTAGTTGAAAATACATTGAGGCGAAAAGATATAACCAAAAACTTTTTATAAGTGAACTAAAAATAACACTAATTGTAAGGGGTAAGAATTTATTTAACTTAAAAAAAGTAAACATTAACAATAAATTCCCGATCCAAATAAACGGTAGAAAGTAGAGAAGAAAAGGGGTGAATTTTCCAAACAACAATCCATGAGAAACAGCAGCTAAACTGGGTAAAATTGCAACTGACAGCCAATTTTTTCTTCCGAGGTTTTGAGAGACTACTAAGAATAAAAGGGTGTTAACTACAGTTCCAGTGAGCCACTGCGGACCAGAAATAAAAAGCGGAATGGCAAATGCCAAAATCGGGAGAACAAAATTTAATGGTAACGTAGTAATTTTTTCTAAAACTGTGGTCTGTGTTTTCACGATTTTATAATAGATGATTTTTACCCATTAATCAATAAAATTACTTATTTAATAATCCAAAATTATTTAAGGTGTACTTAATAAAATCTAACGTTTTTATTAAATGATTAAAATTTTTTCCTATTTTCCATGATAATGCTTCATTGATTAGCAATATCCATTTCTTGTCTAATATATCTTTAGCATATGAAGCAGCTTTTGATTTTGAAACGATACCTCCCCTTTGGATTGTATAAAAAGCTCGACACATTGTTAAAACTGCATATACCTGATAATCATTTTTGATAAGTCGCGAATGGTCGATTAGTTGAGGGCACCACCAATTTTTTAAAGACTCAATAACTGCTTTTTTTAACTCATTTTGAGTTACAGGTTTAATAAACAATTTAGGACTCTGTCCTTTTATCGTTATTCCATTTTCTCTTAATATGTGTTTTTCAATTAATCCAAAACCATCGATATAAAACTTTCCATCAATATGAAGACAGGGAAAAAAAGCTTTTTCTTGAAAGTAATTTTTTAAGGACTTTATAGGAATATAAATACACTCTATTCTTTTGGCGTATGGTAAATTACTTAAAGTTATTTTTTTATGTAATAATTTTAGTTTTTTCAACAAACTATCAGAAAGAGCATTTTCTGTAAGAATAACTAAATCAATATCGCTTCTATCAGGAGCAAAATCATTTAATGCTAAAGAGCCATGGATATACATACCAATAAATTGACCGTTTAAAATATCAGAAATCTTAATAAGAAGATGGTCTATTATTTTATTAACAGAAGGATAAGGAGTGAAAGATTTCATAATTTTTTAATTGTATGAAACAAATTGATTTATCAATTGGATTAATTAATAGATTATTAATTTTAAATCAATTGACATAAAAGTTAAAGTATATTACATAAAGCAATAGTTTATTAAAACTCTAGATACCCGTCTTCACGGGGATGACATTAAACGGATATTTCGTTTTTTAGTTGCCACATGTATAATCTTTATATGACTAAAGATTTATCTAC
>PFOE01000068.1 GCA_002792355.1 Candidatus Roizmanbacteria bacterium CG_4_10_14_0_2_um_filter_36_35
GACTACCAACAACTGACGATGACAGATTAGGTTTTGGATAAAACCGTTTTTTACAAGACACACAATAACGTTTGAATATTACGTGTTCTGTAATTGTGGCGGGAATAATTGGAATATCAATAATTTGTCTTGAATAAGAGTTGGCAACCTGGCAGGTTGCTGTATTATGGCTTTTCAAGCTAATTGGTGATATAATATGAGGAGTAACTTGGGGATGACAGGCATCGACGGGAATTTTGCACTTTTACAAATCGTGAGGGCCGACCAATCGGTTAAATGGAAAAAATCAACTGATAATGAGCAATCTGAAGCAGCTGAAGCTTTCGCGTATCGTAATATGGCTTTTGCCACTTTACATGCCTAAAGTGTAAGCCTCTGATTAAGTTTTCCTTAGTTCAATTTAGTCGTGAGGTTAACCAACTAAGGTACGGTTTTTGGAAGTTGCAATTGGTCCAAAAACCCGACAATTTCAATTGACATTTTGCTCTGATTTGAATATTTACGCAGGCAAAATAGAGTTATAAATATTTTATCCCTCACTAAAAATTTGTTTAAGTGTGTTCTCGGACGCGGGTTCAAATCCCGCCATCTCCACCCGATTGCGACTTATCGGGCGGCGCGATAGCGCCGCCCACTGATCCGGAAGGTGCCAATCGACTATTCTGTCTTTTAGGGTTAGGTTCGAGCCGGTCTTTTTTAGGAACTCTCTTTTTTGAAAAAGATTTATATTGTCCGATGCGATTTTATTGGCTTCCAGTGCTGTATCAAAGAATTCTCTCATAGGTTCGAGCCACTTATTGGGGAAAAGTTCAAGAGTCGATATTCTCTGCTCAATAGACTTCTTCTCACTCATAAACTTTTCCTTTCTATTAAGGTAATCCTCCCGACTGACAACATTGCCCAAATATGAGTCTAAAAGTTTATTTAACTTCTCATTAATATTGAGCAGATCTTTTTTGAACTCTTGAACAATCACCAACACTTCTGACCGCTGTTGGTGTTCGTCAGTATTTAGTTTGTTCATAAACCATTGGTGGTCAGAAGTGGACAAAGAAACTTTTTGAATATGGTCGTTGAGTTGCGGAATGATGGCCGATTCGGAAATAAACCTTTGACCACACTTGATTAACTTATTCTTCTTTGAGCACCTGTAATATACAAATCGTTGACCAATATCAGATGACTTGTAATACTTAAGATGTTGCTCGGCCGAAATCATCATTCCGCACTCACCGCACTTGATAAGACCGGTGAAGGGGAAATTAAGGGGTTCAGACGGGTGAGAACGACCACGACCCTCCATAACCGTCTGTATTTAATCAAAAAGTTTCTTTGTAATAAGTGGCTCGTGGATTCCTTGATGAATTTCACCTTTATAGCGAAAATACCCAAAGTAAAAGGGGTTTGAGAGGATAGAGGCAACTCGACTTTTATGAATTGGAATTCCTCCTCTTGAAACAATTCCTTTACTTTTAAGAAATAGGCTCAAGCTCTTACAAGTCGAGTTGCCTTTGGAATAGATCTCAAAAAGTTCCTTAACTACCAATGAGATTTTAGGATCTATAATTATCTTTCTGTTTACCCGGTCGTTAAGATAACCCAATGGAGCAACCCCGGGAAATTCGCCTCGTCTTACTTTTTGACGAAAACCCCTTTTAGTATTTTCGCTCAAGGAATCCACATAGTATTTACTTTGACCAAAAGCGATTGATAACATGAAAAGTCTCTGTGGGGTGTTTTGAAACCAGAAAGTCGGAAACTTGAGGTCGTCTAATATATTACGATCTAACAGATAGACGACTCGACCGGCATCAACTGCATTACGGGCAAGACGATCAGGGTGCCAGGCCAAGATACCTTGAGCTTCGCCCTTTTCGACACGATCCAACATCTGGTTAAATAACTCTCTACCTGGAACCTTAGCAGTTTTACTCTCAATAACCGTATCAACTATATTTAAGCCCTCTTTTTGGGCATAGGTGCGAAGCTCATCTATCTGGGCAGGTATGGATAACAATTGGTGCTGGTCGTCGTCGGTCGACTTTCTAGCATAGATAAAGTAGGCAAGACTTTTCATGTTATCAAGATTTAAAAAAATGTCTAATCCTAAAATAATGGTACACCTCTAGAAAACAATTTCAATATCAATAGCAATCGCGTTGCCATAATAGTACGGACTAAGTATTGACTAGGTAACGGGGAGCATGTTATTAGACATTTTTTTAAATAAAATTTCCTAGTTTTATTGCTTTTGGTCAAACCCCCGCTACTGCGGGGGAAAAACATAAAATCGCATCCTCCCGCCTCAAGCGGGAGAATGTTTTAGTCAAAAAAGGAGAGGACAATATAAATCTTTTTGAAAAAAACTAAAAAAGAGAGTGAGAGAATAGTGGATTGTGACCTTCCGGAACAGTGGGCGGCGCTATCGCGCCGCCCGATAAGTCGCAATCGGGTGCAATTATACAACTTCTTAAGAACCTATTTTATCAAAAATAATGTAACCGTTCACGAGTTGGCAACGCCGGAACATAAATAATCCTTGAGGGTTGGGAAGAACGCCTCTTGTTTTGTTCTGACCAGGGTCTGCACAATACTGGCAAGGGTTGCGGTGGTTTCCATCCCCGCGTAGGTATCCGAGCCATAGGAAATTTTTCTCGCAAGTGCAATCGGCCTGAGCTCCTGTTCTGCAAAGTTGTTGGTGCCGTTGGGAGAGACGAGAAGCGCTCGGATGAGTCCGTCTTTTTGTTCCCGCAGACGATGCTGCAAAGCGCATGTTGTTGGATCGGTAGATGGATGTGCCAGAAGCTCATCCATCTGTCGACGTGCGTCGTGCTCCAACTGTTTTGGATTCCCCTGATACTGCAGATCGTTTTTGCGGTGGTAGAGCGAAACGAGGGTATCCCGGATATGGATGCTCTTATGCGTTTTTGGTTTGTCCACCGTTTCCTCAAAACAAAACCGCAACAGATGCGCCCAGCAGTAGAGATGTCTGTCCGGCGGGATGGCAGACAGATACGAGGCCAGTCCGTCGTGCATCGCATATGCCTGACTCGTGCCGTACATCTCGGCAGCAATTCCTGTTCCCCGGGATTCGGCTGCAACATAGACGGTTGCCTCGTCATTGGCCATAATCCACATCCATGCATTTTTTCCTCTGACTTGCCAGCCGGTTTCGTCGGCATAGAGAATGTGTCCTGCCCGAACAATACGCTTGAGGTCTTCGTAACGGGGTCCTAGGTATTGGTGCGCCTGACGAAAAAGGGAAATCAATCCGCTTTCTGAGATATCCAGTCCATAACCGATCGCAAAAACCATGGAAATTTTTGATAGAGACAACAAACAGCGATATCGCAAAAGGAGCGCCATCATAAAGGTATTGATCCCGTATTCCGTGAACGGGAGGCTCCGGTTGTCAGCAGCGGACACTTCGTGTTTGCACATCCCACACCATTGCCGTTCGCTCTCCACGATGAGCTTGACCACCTGGGGGTTGAGGACAATATCAATGAGGGTTTTCTGTTGGACAGCGGTAACCCGGCGGAGGGCATGACCACAGCGGAAACAGGAGGGGGCATATACCCGTCGATGTTCATATCGTGACGCATCGTCTGTTTGTTCTCGGTTCGTATTTGCATGTCCTGGTTGCCCGCCTTTGGATTTCTTGTCTTCTTCGCTGGGCGAGTGGAAATTTCCATGGTCAAATAAACTAGCCCGGTAGCGGTTGGTGGTTTTGGTGAGTCTCTCGATTTCTTTTTGCAATCGATCCCGTTCTTTTTCCAACCGCTCTTTTTGTTGTTTTTCTTCCTGATATTTTTGTTTCCAATAGGTGATTTCGTCTATTGCTTTGTCTTTTTGTCGTTTGAGGATGGTGGTTGTAGTACGAAGCGTGGGCAATTCCTGACGATACTGATCAATGATCCGGAGACAAAACGACAGCCGGAGATCAAGATGCAAATTTGTGGGGAAAGAAAAACTTTGTTTAGACAGATACATCAGGATATCCAGCGTATGACACTCCATCATCCTGTGTCAAATTTTTGCCAACTCGTGAACGGTTACAAAATAATTAGACTGAACAATTGACGCTTTTTAATCAGAGATTGCGACACTTCGCTTGCGTTTTTGCGACATGACGAGCTCCAAAACTGGGGGCTGGGGACTGTGGGAGCGCTGACGGTCAGAGCCAATGGTTTAAGAACTTCAAGCTTTTAACCAACCATTCTGTCCGCCGGCTAAACTTTCAAACACCACACGCCCTCGCTCCGCTCGGGCATCTCCGCCTCCCCGATGACAACTGGTCGGCGGAATCTTAGTCGCCCGCCCAGCTCGACTCCCACACATCAGATTGATATCAGCCCTCACTCCCGCCCGACTGAGTCGGTGGTCGCTTCGGGCTTCTTCCCGCCTCCGCTTCGCTCCGGCGGTTTTCATTTCCTCACTTTTCCAAGTCTTTGGGGAGGACGACAAAAAGACAGGGGGGAAAGAAAAGACAGATTGAGTTGGGCGACTGACTAAGTCAGTCGCCCTTTGACCGGAAATATCTAACCGGCCAAGTTTAAGAAATTTTAATTTCGGTCATCTTTCTCTCTCAGTTGATTTGGTGGGTGACAAGCCAAATCACCCCAAATCAACTCAGAGAGATATGGTTGTGGTTTGTTTCTGTAGTTGGGTGGATCAAAGGTTATCGGGACTCGCTCCATTGCGGGTTACCGAGTTCTTGAGTCAGACCTTACCCGCAATCGAGCGGCATTTTCAAATCGACCAATTTTAATCTCCTCACCCCCTGACCCCCTCACCTCTTCAGAGAAAAGGTGAGGGGGAACTATTTATTAATAGTTTTCTGTTCCGGTCGGGGTACACTCGATTTTGCTTTTTAGTAATTAGTCCCGACCGGTAATGTTGAAATATAAAAAGCATAAGGTGTACAATAAAATCATAATGAAGATTATTAGAAAGATTACTTCATCAGGTAAATACTCCAAGGTTATAACTATCCCTCGTGAATTCTTGAAAGCCCTAGGTTGGAGACAAAACCAGAACCTTGAATTTGAATTAGATGAGAGAGGAAAGAAAGTTATTATTCGAGACGCTAAAGATAAATGAAAAATAAAGCTTTATTCTATGTTTTAATTTTTGCTCTTATTGTTCTGTCTTTCTTTGGAGGCAGTTACTTTGAGAAACAAAAGATTAAAACTCAAACCTCTGTGCCTTCTGGTACCTCAGTTAATTCTATTCCAGTAACCGTTACCGAAGTTTCTGATGGAGATACTTTAAAGTTGAGTGACGGAAAAACCTTTAGGCTTTATGGAGTTAATGCTTCAGAAGTTAAGGAACCTTTTTTTTGAAGAAGCAAAAACTTTTACTGAAAATCTTGTCTTGGGAAAAGAAATCAGTTTTGAACAGGAGGAAAATTACAAAGTAGATAAGTTTGGTAGGACTTTAGGTTATGTGTTTGTAAATGGAATTAATCTCAATATTGAGTTGGTAAAAAATGGATTAGCCAGAGTTGTCCTTTATGAGAAAAGAGCCAAGATAAAATATCAGGATGAATTATTATCTGCGGAAAAAAAGGCAAGGGAAAATAAGTTAGGGATTTGGAAAAAGTGAAAATAAATTTCTGTTATATTTAAACTATGAAAAACGATTTTTGCATTAATCCGGCTTTGCTTAAATGGGCCAGAGAAACCATTGGTCTAAGTGTTGAAATGGCCGCTAAAAAAATTAATGTTGATTCTGATGTGTTAAAAAAATGGGAAGAAGGAATTATTGAAACTCCAACTAAAAAAATCAAAAAACTTTCAGAAGTATATAAGAGACCAACAACTGTTTTCCTTATGAACAATATTCCAGACGAAAATATATCTAAAAAATTTAGACAATTACTTTATTCAAATATAAATTCGTTTTCAACGCCAACCCTCATGGCAATTAGAAAAGCGATTAGAATTCAAACCCTTGCAAAAGATATATTGGAAACAAATGATAATAATTTTATTAAAGAAATTAGCAAATTAAAATTAATTGACAGTTATGAAAAAATTTCCGAAAAATTAATTGAATCCCTAGGTTTAAACGAGGATATTATTTCCAAACCAAAAAATGTTTTTGAACAACTTAATATGTGGAAGAATTCAATTGAGGCAAAAGGAATTTATATTTTGGAAGTTGGTTTTCCAGTGAGCGAAGCAAAAGGATTTGCGATTTATGATAAAAAAGTCCCTGTCATTGTTCTAAATACCAACGATTACCCTCATTCAAGAATTTTCACATTACTACATGAACTAAGTCACTTTATATATGGGGAAGACGCAATAGACGATGAATATAGTTTGATGAATTTTTCTACTGATGATAAATTGGAAATTAAATGCAATTATCTCGCTGGTTCAATTTTGGTTCCATCATTATATTTAAAAAATAAAATCACATTTCTTAATTTAAATATAAAAAATGATATCAATACTACATTGGAAGTTTTGGCAAGAATATTTAATGTTAGTCAGCAAGTTATTCTTAGAAGAATATTTATTTCTGATTATTTAAATAAAGATCAGTTTAATTCAATTAATTACGATTTAAGGGAAAGTTTCCTACACAGTGAAGTTAGAGAAAAGAAAACCGGTGGAAATTTTTATATAAAATTCTTGAAAAATAATAGCAGATCTTTTATCTACGATGTTCTTGAAGCATATAGGATAAATAAAATTAGTCACTTTGATGTTATGGATTATCTAAATTTAAAAAGTTCAACTTTGGCTTCGTTAGAAAATAGACTATGAATAAATACATTGTTGATACAGATGTATTAATTGGCCTAAATGATTCTCTTCCAATGGATGTTTACGAAACCCCGTGGAAGATGATTGGAAAAAATATTGAAAACAAAAATATTATTATTTGTGAGGCGGTTTTTAATGAAATAAAAAAATCTGTAGAATTAAAACTGTGGCTTGAGAAATATAAAAAATTAATCGAGCCTTGTTATCTGGATAAGGTTTTAATTGAAGCAAAAGTAATAATCAATGATTATCCAAAGTTGATTGATATTAATAATCCCAGTGATCAGTCAGATCCTTACATAATTGCACTAGCAAAATTAAATGGGCTTATGGTTTTGACGAATGAAAAATATTCCGAAGGCGGTAAAAAAACAAAGATTCCTTTTATATGCAAACAACTATCTATTAAGTGTATTAATACTCATGAATTTTATCGAAACGAGAATTGGAAGTTCTAAAATTCTGATAATTTTTTTACTCATACCTCAATGCATCAAGCGCCGATATTTTTGTCGCTCGATGGGCAGGGTAGATGCCGGTAATTATTCCAACTGTAATTGACAATAAAATAATTAAGAAAACAAAAGAAAAAGGAACATATGTAATATCTATAAATCCCACCCCTTTAAACACGGCAAAAATTGTCAGAATCAGTGATAATATTTTCCCGCATATTATTCCAAACATTAATCCACCCAGTCCGCCAAACACCCCCATTATCATTGACTCTGTTAAAAATAAATCATGAACTTCGATAGACTTCATCCCGATTGCCTTCATCATCCCAATCTCGTGTGTCCGTTCCAATAAAGAAACCGTCAAAGTATTAAACATTCCAAGGGCAGCCACAGACAAAGCCACCACTCCCAAAAGTCCTAAGATCAGACGTAAAGTTTTGAATAATGCTTCAATCTGGGAAACGGTATCGGCCACCGACGTTGTCTTAAATCCCAGTACTTCAACTTGTTTTCTTACTTTGGCTAAGTCTTTTTCATTAGTTACAACCA
>PFOE01000007.1 GCA_002792355.1 Candidatus Roizmanbacteria bacterium CG_4_10_14_0_2_um_filter_36_35
TTTTTTATGAAATTTTAACAAAGCGTCAATATTTAAATCCGTCACTCCGTCTCCATAGGTCACCATAAAATATTTATCTTTTTCAGGAATATATTTTTGACAACGGAGAATTCTTTCTCCAGGCAAAGTATCTATCCCCGTATCAACAAATGTAATTTTAAAATTATCAATTTCCTTACGATCATCGAGAAAAAACTTTGTTTTATGATGATGGGTTTCCAAAGAAAAATCTGAAGTAAAGGCCTTCTGATTTAAAAAATAATCCTTGATGTAGTCGGATTTATATCCTAAAGCTAGAATGAATTCATTAAAACCATAAGAAGCATAAATCTTCATGATGTGCCAAATGATCGGTTTGTCTCCAATATAGATCATTGGCTTCGGCTTAAACTCGGTTTCCTCTTTAAGCCTCGTTCCTGTCCCACCGCAAAGAATAATGACTTTCATATCGATATTTTACATGAAGAGAGAGTATTTTACAAAATAAGTGGCACTTCAAACTTTTTATACAATCAAAACAATCTAAAACTTCTCTTTTGTAGCATATAGTCTATAGACAAAGAAATATCCATATGTTAAGTTAAAAGTCAAAAGGCAAAAGTCAAAAGTACAAGTAAAAAGTTAGAAGTTAAAATCCACTATGAATTATCAAATTGATTTAAAAAGTCGTTGTTATAAATTCAGTTTAAGTTTAATTACTTTTATTGATACCTTACCAAATCAAAGAAACTGTTGGATTATTGGAGATCAGTTATTTAGAAGTGGTACTAGTATTGGAGCTAACTTAGTTGAGGGAGTCGCTTCAAGTTCAAGATTAGAATTTAAAAAATATCATGAAATTGCTTTAAAGTCCTCTAACGAAACCAAATATTGGTTAGGACTTCTTAAAGATTCTGGAAAAGCTAATAAAGAAAAAGTCAATGAACTTTTAAAAGAAGTTACTGAAATTGGCAATATGATTGCTTCAGGTGTAATGAAGCTTAAGGCAAAACGTTACTTTTGAATTTTTACTTTAACTTTTGAATTCTAACTTTTGACTTTTGAGTTATGAATGCGTATGCTTTTTACCGATGTTATAATCGCTTGACTGTCGATTTCCTCATATCTTAAAAGTTCCTCTGGCGTACCGGAGCAGGGGATTTTGCGAACAGCTAAATGGACAAAATTAATTTCTCTGGTCATTCTGGCTTGTCCAGAATCGTTGTCCAGATTCTGGAGTCGTCGTCCCGCCGTAGCGGGACTCCTCCCCAGAATGACGTTGGCAACTGCTTCTCCCAATCCTCCTGCCGGATAGTGATCCTCAACGACAATAATGTTTTTAATTTCCTTACTATAATTAATTATAGTGACTTTGTCTAAGGGTTTAATAGAATAACAATCGATGACAATTGCTTCGATTCCCTCTTTCGCTAACTCTTCTTGGGCCTTTAAAGACTCATGAAGTGTAATCCCTGCTGCAATAAGTAAAACTTTTGAATTTTTACTTGAACTTTTAACTTTTAACTTTTGACTTTTGAGTTGGTGCACCTTACAACCTCCTATCTTAAATTCTTCATCTTCCCCATATATTATTGGCGTCTTTCCTCTCGTCGTTCTCAAATAGAATATTCCTTGATTATCTGCCATAACTTTTGTTAGCTTATAAGTTGAAACCGCGTCCGAAGGATAAAAAACTACGCTTTTTAAAACGCTTCTCATCATGGCTATATCCTCAAGTCCCATCTGTGACGGTCCGTCAGCTCCGATAGAAACTCCGCAGTGCGAACCGACTATCTTTATATTTCCTTGGGAATACTGAGCCATTCTGATTTGATCAAAACCCCGAGTTAAGAAAGCAGCAAGCGTAGACATAAAAGGCAGAAAACCAACTTTTGACAAACCCAAAGCCACACCGATCATATTTTGTTCGGCAATAAACATCTGAAAAAATCTCTCTGGAAATTTTTTTTGAAATTTATTTTCATAAGTCGAATTACCCACTTCGGCATCGAGAACAACAATATTTGGATTTTCTTCTCCGAGCTCAACCAAACTATCTCCGTAAGCTTCACGTGTTGCCACCTGATAGTTTAACAGGTGGCGAGGAGAAAGGGATCCCGACAGCGTGGAGGCGACCTTTTGGGAGCCGAACCCTGGCGGGAATGAATCCGAGACAGAATCTGTCAAATTATCTATCTTACTCAAAACATTAAAATCTATTTTACCCAGTTCTTTTAATGCTATCTTTAATTCTTCCTTATCAAGCGCTTTTCCGTGCCAACCTTCCTTATTTTCTAAAAATGAAGCGCCTTTCCCCTTAATGGTACGAGCGATAACCATGGTTGGTTTATCAGTTGTTGCTGTTTTAACTATCTTTGACAAACTTTGACTAATTTCAACTAAATCATGCCCGTCTTTAACAATAACCGTTTCCCAGCCAAAAGACTCAATTCTTTTAGCATATGTTTCCGAGTCCCAACCCAACATTGTCTCTCTACTCTGACCAAGTCTATTGACATCAAGGATGGCAACTAAATTATTAAGCTTATAATATGAAGCGATTTCCAATGCTTCCCAGACCTGTCCTTCGGCCATCTCGCTGTCTCCAAGAAGAACCCAGACTTTAGGACCCGTTTCTATACCATCCTTCTTACTTCTCAATCTTATTCCTAATGCCATTCCTACCCCGACTGATAGTCCTTGTCCAAGACTTCCGGTCGCTACATCAACGTAGGGAAACCGGGGTGTCGGATGGCCCTCATAAGGACTGCCAAACTTCCTTAATTTATAAATCCAGTCAGATGGAATCAGTCCGGCAACTGAATAGATAGAATATAAAAGGGGAGCGGCGTGGCCTTTGGAAAGAATAAACTTATCTTCGGCCTGAAAAAATCCTCCGAAAAAAAGCGCCACAGATAGTTCGACCGCAGAAAGACAAGAAGTCGGATGTCCAGACCCGGCATTGGTCGTAGAAGTCAAAACTTCATATCTAATCTTCTTACAAATTTCTTTTAATTTCTTATCTTCCATGCTTTAAGAGTAGCAAAATTTAGAATATATTCCAACTATTTCTTAATAGTCCAAGATTACTGGCATATTGTTAAAATAATAGCCTTACATTAATCTAAACCCATCTTTATGTAGCGTATAGTCTACAGACAAACAAATATCTTTCTGTCAAAATAAAATTAATGAAAAAACTTAAAGCAAAAGTTTATATAGATGGAGCTAATATCTTCTACACACAGAGAAATATTGGTTGGTCTATTGACTGGAAAAATGCAATTAAATTTCTTAAAGAAAAATTTGACGTCTTAGAAATACGTTACTATACAGGTATAAAAAACAATGATCAAAAAATGAATAAATACCTTTCATTTCTTAGACAACTAAAAATAAAAACAATAACTAAACCTCTAAAAATAATTAACGATCATTCCGGAAGACTAATTTATAAGTCAAATTGCGACGTAGAAATGGTTGTCGATATTATCTTGGATATTGACAGTTTCGATATTTTAATATTATTTTCAGGTGACTCAGATTTTGTTTATTTAATAAAAGTATTACAGAAATCTTATCAAAAAAAAGTCTTTGTTTTTTCTTCAAGAAAAACTATTTCTTGGGAAATAAAAATGGCAGTTAATTCTTATTGGTTTCTCGAAGATTTCAAAAAAGAACTTGAAAGAGTTAAAAAAAACCCCCGCCTGAGGCGGGGTACTGTAAAACATAAATAAGTATAACAAGTCTAAGTTTATTGTCAATACTATAATTTATTTATGAACTTTATAAACTTTAAAAACTTGATAAACTATTATGTATGAAAATAGGTATTGATGTCACGATGCTGGTCTACGCGGGGAGTGGGGTAGCCAACTATACTTTTAATCTGGTAAAAAATCTTCTTAAAATCGATAAAAAAAACGAGTATAGACTTTTTTATTCTTCTTTCCGCCGGCCGAAGAATTTTTATTATTTAGACGAGTTGAAAAAAATAGGCGGAAAGATCTACAAATATCCTTTCCCGCCCTCACTTTTGAAAATCATCTGGGGAAAATTAAATATTATTCCTATTGAATTGTTTACCGGCAAAGTCGATGTTTTTTTCTTTTCCGATTTTCTTCGTCCTCCACTTCTTACGGGAACAAAAGGAATCACCACTATTCATGATCTTACCTGGAAACTGTTTCCAGAGTATCACACTCAAGAAGTGATTTCTGCTCATGAAAAAAAACTGGAAAAAACAATCAAATATCAAGACGAAATTATTGCCGATTCTCAAAGTACCAAGCAGGATTTATTGAGACTTTACCCGCAGATTGATTTAAATAAAGTTCATGTTATTTATCCTGGAATCGGAGAAAAGTTTAAGCCTATCAAAGATAAAGAAAAAATAAAAAAGGTTCTGCAAAAATATAATATTTTTCCACCTAACTTCTTATTATATGTTGGTGCGATCGAACCTCGTAAAAACTTAGAAACAGCTATTAAGGTTTTTTATCAACTAATTAATAGCGAGATCGCTTCGTCGTCTTCGCCTCCTCGCGATGACATGTCATTGCGAGCGAAGCGAAACAATCTCTACTCCTATTGGCAATTCCTCATCGTCGGTCGCGCCGGTTGGAAAAATGAAAAAGTTTTTCAGAAAGTCAAGGAATTGGGTTTAGAAAATAAAGTAAAATTTATTGGCTATGTTGATGATAACGATCTGCCTTATTTTTATAACGGCTGCCGTGTTTTTGTCTATCTATCCAAATATGAAGGCTTCGGACTTCCACCTGTTGAAGCCGCCAGCTGCGGCAAAATGGTTTTAATGTACGAAAATTCTTCGCTCAAAGAAATTTTTGAGTCAGGATATCCGTTTGCCAAAGAAGGAGAAGAACTAAAAACCCTAAAAGAAATTCTCGAAGGAGAATATGATATAAAAAAATACCTAAAAGAATTTTCCTGGAAGAATTATTGTAATCAGTTCTTGAATATAATAAACAGATTGTTTAAAATATAAATATAAAATATCAAGAGAGATAGTGAGCCCTTTGGTCAAAACCTTAGGGTAAAGGATCTAGCCTTAAGCTATTCACCAACCGAGACCGCTAAGCGGCCCACGGTGGCAAAGCTAGAATTGCCCTTAACAGGGTAAACGATAGGCTCAATATGAGAAAAACGTTTACTTCAGAATCGGTCTGCGCTGGACACCCGGATAAAATCTGCGATCAAATCAGCGATGCCATATTGGATGAAGCGCTTAAACAGGATAAATATTCGCGCGTTGCCGTCGAAACCATGGTGACAAAAAACTTTGTCGCTTTGGCCGGAGAAGTGACAACAAAAGCAAAATTAAATTACAAATCAATCGCGAGAAAAGTTATAAAAAAATTAGGTTATACAAATCCTAAATTAGGGTTTACTTACAAGTCCCCAATAATTGTTAAAATTCATACGCAATCGCCGGAAATTGCTGTTGGCATCGATAAACTTGGAGCCGGCGACCAAGGAATGATGTATGGTTATGCAACTAATGAAACTAAAGAATATATGCCTTTGCCCATCATCATTTCTCATAAACTGGCAATGAAAATAGACAGTCTTCGAGAATCAAAGATACTATCGTATCTTAGACCTGATGGAAAAACCCAAATAACAGCTGCTTATGAAGATGGAAGATCGAAAAATATTGAAACGGTAGTTTTAGCGGTTCCACACGATGAAAAAGTTTCTTTATCTCAAGTAAAGAGGGACTTATTTAAACTTTGCGTCTTACCTGTTTTACAAGAATATGGTTTTTCTATAAAAATAAATCAGTTAATTGTCAACGGTACTGGTATCTGGCATATTGGCGGCCCGGCTTCAGATACAGGAGTAACTGGGCGGAAAATAATTGTTGATTCGTATGGTTCTTTTGCCCACGTCGGCGGCGGTTGTTTTTCCGGAAAAGATCCAACCAAAGTCGACCGCTCGGGCGCTTATGCCGCTCGTTTCTTAGCCAAAAATATTGTTGTTCATAGTTTGGCAAAAAAATGCGAAGTTCGACTGGCTTATTTTATCGGCGCCCAAAAACCAATCATGCAGGAAGTAGAAACTTTTGGTACCGCTAAAAAATCAGAAAAAATAATTAAAAGCTTCATGGATAAATTACTCGATACGTCTTTGCAAGGGATTCTTGATGGATTAAATCTACGAAGACCGATATATTTTAAAACTGCCTCATACGGTCATTTCGGCCGGGAAATATTTCCTTGGGAGAAGATTGTTAAATAAAAAAATTAGAAATTTACTTTCCTCCGTATCTTTTCAAATCCGCCTTAACCATCATTTCCACCAACTCGGGAAAAGACAGTTTTGGTTTCCAGCCGAGATTTTTTCTGGCCTTATCGGCTTTGGCTTTTAAATTAGGTACCTCGGCCGGTCTTTTGAATTGAGGATCAATAACCACATATTTTTTCCAGTTATTGATACCAACCGACTTAAAAGCCGCTTCGACAAACTCACGGACGCTGTGGCTCTTACCGGTGCCAACCACATAGTCGTCAGGATTTTTTTGCTGAAGCATCAAGTACATCGCTTCGACATAGTCACCGGCAAACCCCCAATCCCGCTTGGCATCGAGATTTCCCAGTCTTAATTCTTTAACCAAGCCCCGTTTTATTTTTGCCACGCCATCGGTTATCTTCCTGGTGACAAACTGAATTCCTCTGATTGGCGATTCATGGTTAAAAAGAATACCATTAGCGGTAAAAAGTCCATATGATTCACGGTAATTAACCGCCATCCAATAAGCATAGACTTTGGAAATGCCATATGGCGAGCGGGGATGAAACGGTGTTTTTTCATCCTGATAACCATTAGTGTGCTGCAAACCAAACATCTCGCTTGTAGATGCTTGATAAAACTTGGTCGTTGGTGAAAAAAACTTGATCGCGTTTAGAAGATAAAGCGGACCTAAAGAGTTGACTTCAGTTGTCAGTTTGGCTTGTTCAAAAGAAGCCTTGACAAAAGATTGGGCCGCCAAGTTATAAACCTCATCGGGATGAAGGCCGCGGATCAAATTCAATAAGGACGCTTCGTCATTCATATCGCCTTCAACATAATCAACGTCGTTGGTAACATTAAGATAATCAAGATTAGAAAAATTGGGATTAGAATAACGTCTTATAAGGCCATAAACCTTATAGCCTTTTTTCAGAAGAAATTTGGCTAAATAAGGTCCGTCCTGCCCCAGAATTCCAGTCACCAAAGCTGTTTTAGACATATTTTAGAATTATAACAAATAATACATGAATTATGTAAAATTAATTTATTAATTTGAAAAGCCGAAGCAAAAAAATTTCGGTATCAAGGCTTCAACTATGATAGAATAGTTAAATGCTCGAAAAAATCCTTGGCTTTATCAAAAAGCCCACCAGCCGCGATATCGTCATTAACACCATCGGCAACTACCTAAATGTTCTCTTTGTTGCTTTTTTTGCATTTTTGCTGGTTCGCATCATGCACCCGTCAGATTACGGAGTTTTAAGCGTTTTACTGGGAATAGCTTACGTCCTCGCTAATGTCTTAGACTTCGGCACCACCGCCAGCATCTACTCCTACCTCCCACCGATGATCGAAAAACGCCATAAAAATATCTATATCTTTTTAAAAACCATTCTTGTTTATCAAACGGGTTTTTCCGCAATCGTCATTACCTTACTCTTTATCTTTTTTCCTTACCTAGATAAAATCTTTTTCAAAACCGGCGCCCCTTGGTGGGAACTATATATAACTACTTTTTCTGTTCTTTTTTTCATCTGGCAAAACTATGCCATTAACGCCTTGAGCGCCGCCAAGAAATTTTTCCAGGCCAATCTTTATCTTAATCTCTCCAACCTGATAAAAACTCTTTTTATTTTTATTCTCATTTTTGCCAAATTAATCACCGTCGGTACTATTATTTTTACCTTTGGCATCTTGGGACCAGCAATTTTTTTTCTCATGCTAATTTTTGAAAAAAAATATATTGTCGGAAGAATCCTTCAAGCACCGATAGTAAAAAAAGAGTTTCGTTTTGGATATACGATGACTTTCTTTATCGCTTCACAGTTCTTTAACCTGGCCCAAAGAATGGATTTGTTTTTACTGTCTTTTTTCTTCTCCAAATCACCCGAGGTTGGCTATTACGGCTTAGCACAAAAAATTATCTTGACTGTCATGGCCTCAATTGGCAGTATCACCCAAGTGCTTTCACCTAACTTTTCCAAAATTAAAACACGGCAGGAAATTATTAAAGAGTTTAAACACGGATTTCTCTATCTTTTAATTCCCGCTCTCCTTTTTATTGTTTTGTTTTTTACTCCTAACTGGGTTTTTTACCTTTTCTTTACAAAAAAATTCGCCCAAACCGCTGCTATCACTAAGTCATTAAGTCTTCCTTTTATTATCTATACTTTTATCAACCTCCCTTTTCTTTTTTTGCTTTATACCGTCAAAAAACCAAGGGTTATTTTAATCACCAATTTTGTTTTTTTTCTTATTGTTACTGTCGGGTGCCTATATGCTATTCCTAAATACGGAGTTTTTGGCCCACCTTATGTAATTGCTTTAGGATTTACCGTAGCTTTGATTATCGGCTTGATTTTCAGTATAAAAGAATATCGAAAAATTACTGCCTAGAATATTCTTCCCAAATTAAACCACGAAAGGATTTTTTGTTAGTAAGTTGATAGTTTTTTCCTTGGAGTATCTTTTGACAATCAATTCCATAAATCTCTGCCGTATAAGGAATCACCGTAATTTGTTTTTCCAACTCGCTTTGCCCGCCGTAACCCAAAGAGCAAAGGCGGGTTAATTCTTTAATTTCTAAATTGCTATTGTAGTATTTTAATGGATCACTCGATGCTAAGATCATATAAACCGGTTTATTATTAGGTAAGCTTTTTACTAAACTCTTCCAGTCTTCCCGATGAAATTGAGGTATTAATAAATATACTAAAGAAAACAATAAAAATCCTCCAACCAACAAACCCTGCCGAACGGCATAGTCTGACGTGCTAAGACTTAATAAAATAGACATTATCGGAATCAAATATAGAAAGCGGAAGTATTGAAGAAGAGGAGTGAAGAAAGAAACTATAAAACCTAAGAACAATGGAAAAATAAGTAAATATAACAACAAAATTTTCAATTTTAAATTTTCAATTTTAAATTTTAAATTTTTAAATAATGAGAAAAAAATAAATAAAGTCCACATTCCACTAATAAAGTAGTAAATCCATTTCGGATAAAAATCGATTCTACCGATCGAAAATTTAATCGGAATTAAAAGAAGATTTTTAAAATTCGCTTTTCCCAAGACCAATGACCAATGAGTTACGTTTGCTAAAGCAATTTTAGAATTAATTAACTGATGGTAGAGTAGAGGACTAATAAGCGCAAATGAAACAAGAAGAATGAAGCAAGAAATAAAAAATGTCTTGTATTGTTTTTTATAAAACAAGTAGATAAACATCGCCATAATTAAAAATATCGAACCATAGAATGTTAAAAATCCTAGTGAAGCAAATATTCCAAAAAATAATATATCTCGATTTTGACTTTTAAATTTTAACTTATGAATTCGCAACATTTTTTCAAAATAATAGAAGGCGATGGTAAGAAAAAATGTTGTCGCCATGTACATTCTCGCTTCCTGTGAGTAATAAACAATCAACGGATTAAATAAAAAAAACACCACTCCCCACAGTGGCTCGCCGAAGCCTTGCTCGGCCTTCGTAGCCACTTCGGCGAAGGAGGCGCGAAGGCGGCAAATCTTATAAATAATCCAACCTGTTAATAAAGAAAAAATAATCGACGGAAACCTTAGCGCTACTTCACTATATCCAAAAATATTAGTCCAAAACTTCATGAAAAGATAATAAAGCGGCGGGTGGAAATCATTAGGAGAAAACTTCGTAATAATTTCTTGATAATTATATTGCTGGACAACCCGAGCTGTAGTCGCTTCATCT
This sequence comes from Candidatus Roizmanbacteria bacterium CG_4_10_14_0_2_um_filter_36_35, assembly GCA_002792355.1. GTDB lineage: Bacteria > Patescibacteriota > Microgenomatia > UBA1406 > GWC2-37-13 > GWC2-37-13. The sequence goes on from PFOE01000007.1 coordinate 9,960, forward strand.
AACCATAATGATTGATTAATGCCGATTAAACGAATTAAGAAAGCTAATAAAAAAACGAAGAAAATTATTTTATTCTTCATTTGGAGCGGGATACGGGAGTCGAACCCGTTTCTTCTGCTTGGAAAGCAGACATTAGGCCGCTTAACTAATCCCGCGGTTTAAATATTATATCATTTCTCCCATCCCTGCGGATGATTTTTGTACCAGATAAGGAGTGATTTGACTGAATCTTCAATGGTTCTTTTCGGTTCCCAGCCTAATATCTTTTTTGCTTTGTCAATCGATGCCACCAACTTCGGTGCTTCGCCTTCACGCGGTTTATCAGAAGTTTTAACTTCAAACTTCTTTCCTGTTAACTCCTGAACTTTATTAACAATTTCGACAACACTATTTCCTGTTCCTGTTCCCAGATTTATAATTTCTTTAATTCTTTGAGTTTCGCTTAATTTTTTAACCGCCAACATGTGGGCCTCGTCTAGGTCAAGAACGTTGACGTAGTCGCGGATCGGCGAACCATCTGGCGTCTCTGTCTTTTGATAGGTAAAATAAAAAGGAACGATTCCGAGAGACGACTTGACGGCGTTTTCAGTCAGATGAGTCGAAGGGTGTTTTGAATAACCAAAAACACCGTCTTCAGTGGCTCCCGAAACATTGAAATAGCGGAAAATAATATAATTAAAGTCTTTTAGCTGACCATACCACTGAATTATTTTTTCCGCCATTAATTTTGACTCGCCGTAAACATTGTTTGGATTGGTGGGATGTTTTTCATCAAGAGGAACATATTGAGCTTCTCCATATAATGCGCAGGTAGAAGAAAAAACAATTTTTTTTACGGAAAACTTATCCATGGTTTCTAAAAGATTTAAAGTTGAATTAGGATTGTTGTTAAAATATTTATAAGGATTTTTCATCGACTCGTCGACAACGCATGATGCAGCATAATGAACAACCGCGTCAAACGCGACTTCGCTTTCGAAAATAGGGGAGAGGTCGCTTTTTAAATCGGCTTCGTAGAATTTGAATTTATCTTTGTATCTTTCTTGAAGAATTTCTATTGGTCTTTTATATCCTGTCTGAAAATTATCAATTCCAACCACCTGATAGTTGTTTTTCAAAAATAAATCAGCGGCAATCGAACCGATATATCCAGCACAACCGGTGATTAGAATCTTTACCATATCTTATTTTATAAAATTAAGTTCAAAGTGCAAAGATCAAATATCAAATCCAAGTTCAAATCTAAAAGTTTTTAAACTTTAAGCTTGACTTTGATTTTTGAGTTTTGAGATTTGATTTTATAAAAAGGGTGCCAGTGTATTCTTCCTTCCGCTAAATAAATTCCTCCAAAGATCAATAATGCGCCTAAAAAGTAAAATAAATTAGGATATTCGTGAAGGAGGGGAACGGCAATAAAAATAGCAGCTATTGGATCAAGATAGGTAAAAACACCGGCCTCTTGGGCTTTTATTTTAGAAATTCCGTAATAAAATAAAAAGTAAGCTAAGGTTGATGAAAAGAAAACTCCGTAAATAATTCCCACCAGCCCATTAATATTTAAAAACGAGATGTCCCAATTTAAAAATTCTTTTGGAACAAAAGGAATAAAAGTTAAAGCTCCGAACAAAAATGTAACCGTCGACACTGAAAAGGATTGACTTTCTTTAATATACGATGACCAATAATGGTTTGGAAAACGGTTCCTAAAGTTGCCAGTAATATAAAAAAATTCCCTTCAATAGCACCAATAATAAATTTTTTTCCATCTAAAAATATTGGTGATAAAATAATTGTCAATACACCAAATAAAGCTATTATCATTCCTAATAAAATCTTTATTTTTGGTTTCTCTTTAAGAAAGAGAATCGAAAGAAAGTAAATAAAGACTGGTCCTGATGAGGCAATCACTGGTACATTGATACTTTCTGTTTTTTGAAGACCTAGAAAGAAAAAAGAAATATTTATAGTGATTCCAAAAAACCCTACGAGAAGAACTTCTAACCATTGGCGGGGCGTTAATTTCTGCCATTTTCCGATTGCTAATGGTAAAAAAATTAAACCGGCAAAGAAAAATCTGATAAATGCCAAAGTAAAAGGAGGAATATTTTGTAGAGCAAACTTAAAAATAGGCGAAGCGGCGCCCCAGATAATATTAGTAATAATTAAGGCAAGAACTGGATTCATGTTTTAATGTTTAAACATTTATCATTTGTTATTCATTTGTGGATT
>PFOE01000009.1 GCA_002792355.1 Candidatus Roizmanbacteria bacterium CG_4_10_14_0_2_um_filter_36_35
TTTTTATTGACTATTAACAATTGTATCTTCTTTTTTCTCCTTTGACAACCATTAAATCTTCTGGTAAAATACTATCTTATAGTATATGAAAAACATCTGTTATCAACTCATTCCCAGGACTCGGAGTGGTTAATATTTTATTGTAAGTTTCACCCACCCCGCTAAGCGGGGGTTTTTAAAAATGTTAGAAAAAGTAAGGTCATATTTTGACATAGATCCACAATTATTTAATGAAAGAAATAGAAAAAATCAACTGGTAGTTGTTAACATAGCGAATTTAAATGGAATTCAACCTCCAGACGAATACAGCGAAGCAAAAAATAAAAAAATAAAAGAACTCTATAAAATTTATCAGGAAATGGGTAATCCTCAACAATTAACAATAGATTTTCCAATAATTTGCTGTGCCGTCCCTAATTTAGGAGTAGAAGACATAATGTTTGGACAAGCATTATCAGAACTTATTCCAGATACAGAATATAACTTGGCGATTATTGATGGTCATCATAGAGTAAGATATGGTCCAAAATATAATGTTTCTGATTTTTATTGTTCAGTTTATTCTTTGTCTCAAACCCTTTTAAATATGAAAAAGCTAAAAAAGTTAGATTGTCAAGTAATTCCAGAAGAATATTATAAAATGCTTTTAAAAGGTATGAGCTCTACAATCAGTGCTTTCGCACAAAGAGGCTATTCTCATACAATGATACCCGTGAGATTTTAGTAAATAAAAGACAATCTTCCTCTTAACTTTTCCCTTCCTCTCCACCTATCAACTTCCAAACTATAAACAACATTTATTTTTTGTCCACGGGAAAGTTCTTGAATTTTTTCTCTTTGATTAAAGGCGATGAGTTCGAGTATTATGTCATCGCGAGAAGGAGACGAAGTCGACGACGAAGCGATCTCTAAATCGAGATTGCTTCGCTTCGCTCGCAATAACAACAAATCGTCTTTTACCCATATTTTTAAATGATTATTGTTTTTGCCGAAGAGTTGAGCATTAGAGATTATTCCTTCGCTTAAAAAAGTTGGTCGTGGATTGCCGATACCGAATGGTTCTAAAGATTCAAGACTTTTCACCAATTCTAAATTGATTTTCGACACGGGAATTTTGATGTCAGCGGTTATTATTCTTTCAAGATCTTTATCTTTGATAAGTTCATCTCCTTGTTTTTGCGCTTCTTTAATAAATTTTTTCAGTTTTTTTTCTTCGATGGTAAATCCGGCTGCCTGGGCGTGTCCGCCGATGTCGACAAGATATTTTTTTAAAGAACGAAGAAAGTTCGTGATATGAAAAGAGGGGATAGAGCGGGCAGAGCCTTTGTAAATGACCGCCTGCCTACCGGCAGGCAGGTCGGTTTTAGATGATTCAGTTAAGACAATGGTCGGCCGGTAAAATTCATCAGCGATTTTTGAGGCGATCAGACCGATGATGCCTTCATGCCAGTGATTAGAGACAAGAATTATGATTTTTTCTAAGTTGACACCCGCAGGGTGAAAAGTAGGTTTTCCTTGGTTAACACCCTGCGGGTGTTTCTTAGTCAACATTTTTTTGGCTTCTTCAACAGATTTTTTGACCAAGTCTTGGCGTTCAACATTGGTCTGTCCGACCTTATAAGCCAGATCAAAAGCTTTTTTTTCATTAGTTGTGCAAAGAAGTCTCAAGGCATCGATAGCATGTTGGAGTCTACCGACGGCGTTAATCCGTGGAGCAATGATAAAGCCGACTTCATAAGGAGTAATTTTTTTGTTTTCAATTCCGGCTTGTTTGAGAATGTATTTTAAACCATAACGTTTGAC
>PFOE01000057.1 GCA_002792355.1 Candidatus Roizmanbacteria bacterium CG_4_10_14_0_2_um_filter_36_35
CATCAGCGTGTTTGAGGAAATATTGTACCAAAGGCCGGAAATTTTTTCGTTCGCAGTCATTTTAGAGTTTTTCAAAAAAAACTGTTGATCAACGCGGGTTTCTTTAGTAGTTGATAGGTATAACGTTAGTGGAGCAATGATTATTAAAAAGGGAATAATAAAATAAACAAGTTTATAAAGTTTTAAAGTTCGTAAAGTTTTTAAAGTTAATAAAAACAATGGCAAAAGAAAAAAAATTCGGCCTGGAGTATAAGAATTAAAAGCTAAACCAGCAAAAAGGCCAGAAAGGATAAGGAAAAAACTGTCATTCTGAGGCGAAGCCGAAGAATCTCTCAACTTGTTTGAGTTATCTCGCATTCGCGAGAGATCCTTCACTTCGTTCAGGATGATAGAAGAGCGAAGTAAAAAATATATTGATGTCAACTCCAAAAATAATAAAAATGTTGGTTCAAAAGCAAAACGGGAAAAATTAAGAAACCATCTTGATGTCAAAAAAATGAATCCTAATAAAAAAGCAAACCATTTGTCATTTCGAAGGAGCGAAGCGACTGAGAAATCTACTTCTAGATTCCTCTCCCGGCTTAGTCGGGATCGGAATGACAGACGGGAAACAAAATAAAATAAAATTACAGAGAAAATTCCAAAGATCGCCGCCGGAAGTCTCAAAGCAAAAACGTTAATTCCAAAAGTTTTGAGAGAAAAAAGAAGAGTGTAGAAATATAACGTTGAATGACCGGTTGCCAAAGCAGAATAAGGCGTATAGGGTTTTCCGCTCAAAGATAAAGCTAATTTAGTAAACTCGATTTCGTCAAACGTCAAATATTTTGGTATAAAGGTGAATTGATAAAAAATCAGAAACGAAGATAAAATAACAAGAAGCATCAGAATAAAATTATCTTTTAGTTTCATACTTACCTTTTAAGTCAAAATATTTAATTTTCAAAATGTCTTTTAAAGTCTCGATTGTATCTTTGATAAAGTTGACATTTTTAGTCTCGACGTGGCGCCAAATAACCGGCGCCTCTTTTATTTTATATCCAAATTTTTGAGCCAAAAACAAAAATTCCAAGTCAAAACCGGCAGAGACAGAAGAGCCTTTTGCCTTTCTATTATTGTGGAAAACCTTGAGGTTGTTAATAACTGTTGTAGACGCCTTTTTTTCAAAAAGTTTAAAACCGCATTGAGTGTCTT
>PFOE01000078.1 GCA_002792355.1 Candidatus Roizmanbacteria bacterium CG_4_10_14_0_2_um_filter_36_35
ACAGTATTGTTATTGATTTAGGTGATAGCCATGTTTTAGCTTCATCAATTGAGGCAAAGACGGATTTTTTAGTGACTCTTGATAAAAAACACCTGCTTATTTTGACCAAAAAAATTAAAGGCCTAAAGATAGTTTCCCCAAAACAATTAATAAAAATGATTTAAAGGCAATCAAGTTAAATTCTACGGGTGGAGGAATGAGTTGATTTCTACAAAAAAAGTCCTATAATATAAACCATGAATCCTAAATTGAAAGAAACATTAACATATATTCCTATAATAGGAGGTTTTTTTCAAAAGAGACCTGATGGGCCGCTGAGCAGGAGAGATTTTTTAAAAGTAGCAGCAATAGCAGCAGGAACATTAACAGCCTGTGGAGTAGAAGGCGATGTTTACTCACAACAGGAAGCCGGGGACGATCCGTTTAAAAATTTAAGTTGGTCTGATTCTCCTTTTAGAAATTTTGAGAGAGCAATTGATTTAAATGATGCCGAAATAATAGACTCTTTCGGAGGAGAAGGAAAGTCTTATCGTGTGGTTTCTGTTAAACCTGAAAAACTATTCCCGGAAACTATGAATTCTTGGTTGGGAGCCCCGCAAGAAATATTCGCTGCCAGGATAGATACTCTTTTAAGTAAATATTCCGAGATCCTTCTTTTTCAAGAAAAAACAGACACTGGCTGGGCAGATGTTGATTTTCCCGGAACAGTCCTTTTCGGTAATTTATCCAGGATAATCACCTCTTCCGATATATTTAATAAAGACGCCAAAACGCAAAAACATCCTGAGAAAGTATACAGCGAACTTTTTGAAGCACTGTTAAATCCTGACACGGAACCGCAAAAATCTACAGAAATTGTTGATAAATGGCTGACTTCGCAGGGAAAAGAAAATATTGAGTTACTGGAGTGGTGGATGACGGCAAACCATGCAAATCTAAAAAATATCCCGGAGTGTGTAACACCGGATACATTGATGAAATTATATCTTGCCAGTTATCTCCATCCAAATACTGATGATTCGATACTGCTTGAAGAAGTAGCGAAACGTTCGGGATCTTTGCACGCAGTGTTCGTCCCGAATTTGCCGGAGGAGTTAAAAGGCGCAGTAGAGTTGTATAAAGAAGGTTTTGCCAAAATAGCCGATAAACCCCGAGTTTTTTATGCTGTTGTGAATGACGGTTGGGGGACAACTAAAAAAATGTTAGTGATGCATAACGAAGGTAATCCGAGCTATTTCTATAATTACGATTACATTGCCCCTAAAGACCAAGATGGTAGGACATATGAGAAAGAAGAGATAAGCGACGCGGGTAATTGGCGAACATTGCCTGAAGCGGAAACGGAGGAAATTAGGAAATTTTTTGGGTTGGCAAAACAGAAATGGTTAGACGCCAAAATGTTGGAAATGCACGAGTTATCACCTGATGCGATAGGGCATGCATTGATTCCTAATAAAACAGTTGGCTTACTAAAATCAAGAAATGCGCCGGCAGTCTTTTTTAAAACCCTTGAAGGGGAAGGAAGTACTTCTGCAACAAGAGTTCTTCTGTTTGAGGAGAAACTGAGAGACATGCTTGTTCCTGAACAACTTCAGATCCAGCCTTTTGACAATTTTATTACGAATGTAACTGAGAAAATAGAAAATTTTAGAAAGAAGGGGATTAAGCACATTTTCAGTATGGGAGCGCTATCTCCTTTGGAAGCTTTATCCAGGGCATTGAAAGGAATGAGAGATCCATATAATCTGGGCAGTCATTTGGCTTTATTGCCGGATAATCCTTATTTACTTACAGTACTGGCTGATTTGTATATGCAGACTGTTTTGACAGATAGGTATAATAAGCAAACAAATCTTGCGGTCTCTCTTACTAATCTCCCGATGTACATAGTCAAGGCTACAGACTTTAAAGAATTGCCAGAAGAGTTAGGTTATACTGATACCTCAACAATGGAAAGGTGTGTTATAGACGGAGAAGAAGTTAATCTTGAGGCCGGAGCAGTTTTTCCAGTTTCAGAAATTAGGAATATTGCGGGAAAGAATTACATTTTTTTTAAAATAAATAAAGATGATGATGGAAAATTTTTCCAGGAAGTTTGGAATAATAATGTTGTTGACAAAATACCCGCAGCTTTGGCAATCCCTATAGAAGCAGCCCTTGATGGAGGGGTTTTGATGTTGGACCCTGACAATAATATTCTAGATGCGATAAAAACAATTGCCAAGATTGCGGCAATATCAGCAGCTGTAATATCATTTGTCGTTTTTCCTGAAGCAGCTGGAGCGGCGATTGTTGTTTCCGGTATGGCCGTTCAAAAAAAACTGCTTGAGGTTCTAGCAGGTTTAGGTGCCTCAATTATTAAATAGTTTTGATTTTTGAATATTATAAGTTATAATATAAAAATATGAATCTCTCTGAAAGACTAAATCAACAAATAAGTAATACCGGAATAGGATTAATAAACCTATATCAAACAAGAGTTGGAGAAATGGGAGGGGTTCCATATAATTCGGAGTTTGTTAAAAGATGTTTAATAATGTATGGTGTACCAGCTGCATTTCAAGCCTATCATAGAATTAATAATAGACGGGCTAATCTACAAAGAGAATTATTGGAAGTAAATTTATTTAATGGTAGAGAAATACCAGATGGACTTAAAAAGCCTGCAAATCAACTATTGACAACAATATTTGAATTTTTTATTACTCCTGTAGAAAGCGTT
>PFOE01000062.1 GCA_002792355.1 Candidatus Roizmanbacteria bacterium CG_4_10_14_0_2_um_filter_36_35
TTAATGCCGGAAAACTTGTTTTATGTAATCGATACAGTCCTTCAGATATATATCAAGCTGTTAAAGTAAAACCAAAAGAGCAAAGCGAATTTCTTTCATGGACCGATCAACTGGAACACGAAGTTTTTGCTATTCCTAGACCCGATCTGGTAATAGTTCTCTATGTTCCTTTTATATTCGCTCAAAAACTAATCGAGTTAAAAAATAAGAGATCTTATTTAAATGGCAAAGATAAAGACCAGTATGAAGAAGATATAAAATATCTTGAGAGAGTGGAAAAAATGTATTTATTAATGATTAAAAAAAATAAACACTGGGTAAAAATTGATTGTGTCAAAAACGGAAAAATTCTTTCGCCCGAGGTTATTCATCAAAAAATTCTAGGGATTCTTCGGAAAAAGGGCTATATATCGTAATATTTGACAAACCTTTCTTTTCCTGATAAGCTTGTAACTATATGGACAAAAAATTAGCGAGTTTGTTAATTCTTTTTCTTTTAATTTTCGGACTATTTATTGGTTTAGTTGTCTTTAACCAACCAATCAGAACTTTTACCAGAGCCAGTGAAGAATTGATACCTTCATCAGAAAGCTCATTAATTTTTGCCTGGCCTTTAACTGCTAAGGCCGGTAATAAAGAAAAAGTCGACATTAATATATTTGTACGAAACGCAAAAAATCTTCCGCTGGCTAACAAAAAAGTTAGCCTAGAAGCAAACCTGGGAACAGTTGCTGCTGTTTCTGATATCACTGATAAATCAGGTAAGGCCACTTTTAGTTTAACTTCTTCTGATCCGGGCGTCGCTGAAATAAAGGGGATTATTGACAATCAAATTCAAATCAAACAGAATATAACAATTAAGTTTGAATAAGATTCCAATCTACGAATGAATCCTAATTTACTAATATTTGTTAATTAGGATAAATTAGTAGATTAGTATCATTTTTTGGGCACTATGAAAAAAATCACCAAGGTAGTCATCCCAGCGGCTGGTTTTGGTACTAGATTTTTACCTCAAACCAAAGCAATGCCAAAAGAAATGCTACCCATTGTTGACAAGCCAGTCATTCAATATGTGGTTGAAGAAGCGATCGATTCCGGAATCACTAATATTATCATTATTACCGGTTCCAATAAGAGGGCAATCGAAGATCATTTTGATGTATCATCAGAAGATCTGGTTAAAAATCTCACTCAGGGTAAAAAACTTCATCTTTTAAAAGAAATCGAAAGGATATCCGAAATGGCTAACTTTATCTATATCCGGCAAAAAGGACCCTATGGTAATGGAACGCCTGTTTTAACCGCTGAACCAGCTATAGAAAACGAACCGTTTGCGGTTCTCTGGGGTGATGAATTCATTTACTCAAAACCTCCACGATTAGCCCAAATGATAAAAGTTTACGAAAAACTCGGCGGTGTGATTATTTCCGGAGTGAAGATTGAAAAAAAAGAGGACTTAAAAAGATATGGAATCGCTGACTTGACTCATGTAGATAAAAATGTCTATCGGATTAATAAAATTGTCGAAAAACCTGAATTTAATGAAGCCCCATCCAATATCGCTACCCACGGCGGTTACATTTTGCCTCCAGAAATTTTCTCGGCTCTAAAAAGGATTAAGCCCGGTAGAGGCGGTGAGATCTGGTTAACCGACGCTATTAACCTTCTTAAGAAAGAGGGAATTCCTGTTTATACGGTTGTCATTGAAAACGGAAAATATTACGATACCGGCAATAAATTCGAATACTTAAAGACCGTCATCGCGTTCGCTCTTACCCACAAGGAAATCAACGGCGACTTCCGAACCTTCCTAAAATCACTAAAAATTTAAAATTGGAATGAATTCGAGACAGGATCCGTTTTAAGAAAATTCGCTTTTAATATTCAATTGAAAAACTAGCTTATCGTTGTTAAAATGTAAAGATTATGACTAATATTGACAAAAAGGTTAAAGAGCTCTTTGAAGCTGGTTGTCACCTCGGACACAAAACCAATAAAATTCATCCAAAAGCCAAAAAATATATTTACACCATCGATAACGGTTCTTCCATTATCGACTTAACTAAAACTGTCAATCTTCTAGAAAAAGCTAAGGAGTTTATCCGTGATCTTGCTAAAAATAATAAAACTTTGTTAATTGTCGTCACTAAGAGAATCGTCTCCAATTTTACCGCCGATCTTTGCCAAAAAAATAACTTTTCACATGTTACAGTTAAATGGCCAGCCGGTCTGCTGACTAATTTTGAGACTATCAGCAAAAACGTCAAGAAATTGAAAAAAATGCGTGAGGAAAAAGAACAGGGTGAATGGAGTAAATTCGTCAAACACGAACAGATAAAATTCCAAAAGGAATTAAATAAGCTCGAAAAATTTTATAGCGGCATCTCCATGCTAGAAAAACTTCCCGATGCTCTTTTTATTGTTGATATAAAAAATGAAAAAAATGCCGTTAAGGAAGCTTTGGAAAAAAAGATTCCTATTGTTGCCATAGTCGATACCAACGTTAACCCCGATGCCATAAACTACCCAATTCCAGGCAACGACGACGCTTCGACATCAATAGAATATTTTGTGAAAGAAATTATAGAGACATATGTACGATATAAAAAAGCTCAAACAACTTAGAAAACAAACCGATGTTTCCTTTTCTCTTTGCAAAAAAGCTCTTGAGGAAACAAAAAATAATTTGGAAGAAGCAAAAAAACTCTTAACCAAGTGGGGAGCAGATAAGATCAAAGATAAGGTCGGAAGAAAAACAAATTCAGGAGCCATATTTTCTTATGTTCACCACAATAAAAAAGTTGCATCATTGATCGAACTTTTATGCGAGACTGATTTCGTTTCCGCAAACAAAGATTTCCAATATTTAGGAACAGAACTAGCGATGCAAGTGGCTTCGCTTAAAGCAGAAAAAATCGTAGAATTGATGAAACAAGAATATATTCGCGATCCGTCGAAAAAAATCTCTGATTTAATAAAAGAGGCGATATTAAAGTTTGGTGAAAATATAATAATAAATAAAATTATCCGTTTGGAAATTTAAAATGGATACTACTTCACAATTTAAGATTAACTGCCAAAAAGTCATCGGCTCTTTAAAAGAAGACCTTAAGTCAGTCCGCACCGGCCGTGCCAGTCCTTCGCTCGTTGAAAATTTAATTGTTGAAACATATGGAGGTTCAACACGGTTGAAGTTGATGGAGTTATCCACCATAGTCACCGAAGGACCAATCGCTTTGTCGATTACCCCTTTTGATCCGTCAACAATCCAAGATATTGAAAGAGCCACTTTAAAATCTCCTTTAGGGTTATCACCGATAGTCCAGGGTAATCGGATAATTTTAAAGATTCCGCCTTTGTCAATCGAACAAAGAGAAAAGTTTATAAAAACAGCCGTAGAAAAAATCGAGGAGAAAAAAAATCAAATAAGAAATCTCCGTGATGACGTTAGAAAATCTATAAAAACCTCCTTCGAAAAAAAAGAGACTACCGAAGACGAAAAATTTAGATTGGAAAAAGAAATTGACAATATCAGTACTCAGTTTATGGAAGAAATTCAAATAGTACGCGATAAAAAAGAAACAGAAATAAGAGAAGTATGATAATTTTAATCTTCATCCTAACCCTTGCCTTATTAGTCCTTGTCCACGAGTTTGGTCATTTTTTAGCCGCCAAAAAAAACGGAGTTAGAGTAGAGGAATTTGGTTTTGGTCTTCCGCCAAGAATTTTCGGGATTAAAAAAGGCGAAACTCTATATAGCATCAATCTGCTTCCTTTTGGCGGTTTTGTCAAACTTTATGGTGAAGAATATCACGAGATAAAAAGTAAATCTTTATCCAACCGTGCTTTTATAAATAAAAAACCCTGGGTAAAATCTCTAATTGTTATCGGTGGAGTAATAGGTAATTTTCTTTTAGGCTGGATTCTTATTTCATATCTTTTTACCCAAGGAGTTCCTGTCCCAACCAATAAAATTATTATCGATAAAATTAATGTCAACTCACCAGCAGCGAAAGTTAACCTAAAACCAGGAGACCAGATTCTAAAAATAATTACTGGCCTTTCACAAAACCAATCAGAACCAATAAAACACCAGGTGAAAAAAGGAGAATATCTATGGATGATTGCCAGTCATTATTTAAACTCCGGTTATAAAACTTATGATATCGCCAGATTTAATAATATTAAAAATCCCAGCCTAATCTTTGAGTTTCAAATAATAAAAATACCTCAGGTAAAAAATCAAAAAAATTATTCTTTATCTAAAAAAGAGTTTATCTTAAAAAACAGTGAAGAGATGATTGAGATAACTAAAAAATATTCTGGACAGGAGATCACTTTAGAGATAGAAAGAAACGGTCAGAAAAACGAAGTCTCAGTTAATCCTCGAAAAAATCCTCCAAAAGGTGAGGGACCAATCGGGGTCGTAGTCACTTCCTATGTGGAAAAAAAATTCCCTTGGTATCAAGCCCCTTTTTATGGACTCATAGAAGCCTCAAGAATTAGCTATAAAATTGCTGTTGAAATTATTAAAGTTCTTATCCAATTAGTGACTTTTCAAAAACCTCAAGTAGAAGTTGCCGGACCGGTTGGCATTGTCAGATATGCAGAAACAGCAATTAAATTCGGTAAAAATGCCTATCTGGAATTAATTGCCCTTCTTTCTTTCAATCTCGCGATCATTAATATTCTTCCTTTCCCGGCATTAGACGGCGGTAGATTAATGTTTATACTTTATGAAGGCGTTACCAAAAAAAAACCCAATAAGAATATAGAGAAATATGTAAATCTGATTGGAATGTTAATTTTGCTTTCTTTAGCTTTGATAATAACGATAAACGATATTATTAAAATCTATAAATAAGAATTGAATTTTGTCATTTATCATTTTATAATGTTTTATGCTTACTTCCTTTGTCTCTAAATATCGCCTCATCACTGTATCCGGTAAAGTGGCTGTTGGGACAACCACTCTGGCAAAAAATCTTTCCCATATCTTAAGTTGGGTACATATTAATTTCGGAGCCCTTCAACGAGAGTTCGATCGAAAACATGGCATCAATGAAAATAAGCAGGGAGCGACTACCCGTTCTGACGAACACGAAAAAAGCATGGAGGGCCGGGGCGAAAAAGTATTGAAAACGGGAAAAAATATCATTTATGAAGCTTGGTTGTCTGGTTTCTTAGCAAGAAACTGTAAAGATGTTTTAAGGGTTCTTCTTGTCTGTTCCCATACTGATATAAAAGTTGATCGAATTGTCAATCGGGAAAATATTTCTGTCGAAGAGGCAAAACATTGGATCAAACAAAGAGAAGAAGAAAATGAAAAAAAGTGGAAAAAACTTTATGGCAATTATGAATTTTGGGATCCAAAATATTATAACTTAGTGATTGATACTTACTATTCCGGACCGATGGAAACCCTAGGAAAAGTTTTAGATAAAATTGGATTCAGGCATAAATGAAATACTCCAAAATAACAATCTCCGGTAAAATTTGTACTGGAAAATCTACGTTAATGAAACTTCTCCGAAAAAAATTAAAATGGCCGATTTCCATGACTGGACAGTACTTTCGTGACTACGTAAAAAAACACCAACTTAATCTCGAACGAGCGGAAGAACAAAACGAAAAATTAACTAAGAAAGTTGATTATAAGGTTCGTGATATGCTTCATAAAAAAGGACGTCTTATTGTTGACGGCTGGATGTCAGGACTTATGGCAAACAAGTTACCTGACGTTTTGAAAATTATTCTCGTTTGTAAAGATGATATCCGCTATAAAAGATTTGCCAAGCGGGAAAAAATTAGTTTTCCTGAAGCTAAAATCAAAGTAGAAGAGAGACAAAACAGCTGGTTTGATAAGATAAAAAAAATCCACAAGATCTCAAAACTAACTTTAAATAATGAAAAAAAATATAATCTTGTCATCGACACCTCCTATATCACTCCTCAAGCAGTTTTTAAAAAAGTTCTCAATGCGTTGAAATAATATTTTTAGGATTATTTCTATCCTTATTCCAATTCTTGGGATTATCACGAATATATTGCCTTATTTTATCTAACGATTCTTCATTTCTTATGATGTGATCATAGAATGACTTTTGCCAAATAACGATATTTTTATTATGTTTTCTACATTGTTTTGTCACGCCTATTTTAAATCCTCGAATAATCGACGATAATGATTTTGACAATTTTGTTTGCCATGGT
>PFOE01000005.1 GCA_002792355.1 Candidatus Roizmanbacteria bacterium CG_4_10_14_0_2_um_filter_36_35
TTATAGTCCGTTGACAAAACTCCCGTTCTGTGTCATCCTGAGCGAAGCGAATGAAAGGAGCGGAGTCGAAGGATCTTCATTAAAAGATTTCTCCACTCGTCCGATATAACATCGGACTCGGTCGAAATGACAAATAATCTTATGTTTAATTTAAACGATCTACCCAAAGTAGAACGCCCACGGGAACGATTAATTAAACACGGCGCTGAAGCCCTATCCTTACAAGAGCTTTTGGCTTTGATTTTTGGGCAGGGAACAAGAGGTGAGCCGGTGATGAAAATTTCTCAACAACTACTGTCAAAATTCGGTTCTTTACAAACTTTATCAGAAACATCAATAGAAGATTTAAGAACAATTAAAGGTTTAGGACTAGCAAAATCTTGTCAACTCAAGGCCTGTTTTGAGTTATCTAGACGGTTAAACCCATCTGTCGTTATTAACAAAAACAATGAGAGAATCACGGTTTCGCCAAATAATATTTATCAACAACTACGCTCAAAAATAGTCAACTATCACAAAGAACATTTGTTAATAGTGTCTCTAGACAACAGAAACAAAATTATTGGTATCGATACGATTTCTGTCGGAACATTAAACAGTAGTCTAATTCATCCCAGAGAAACGTTTGAGGCCGCTATCAAGCGCCACGCCGCCCAAATTATTCTCTGTCACAATCATCCGTCAGGAGAACTAACCCCGTCAGAAGACGATCTAACAGTAACCAGGAATCTTATTTCTGCAGGCAAATTGTTGGATATCGAAGTGATTGATCACTTGATTATTACTAAGGAAGGATTTTATAGTTTTGTTAAGGAAAAGATCATTTTCTGATTTCAAATCCGTCAAAGATCTCCTTGGCGTCTTGCCAGTAGACTTCAACATCGTCGACGCGGGCAACTGGCGAACCTTGTTTCACCGATTCAATCATCGATTTTACTTTTTTCTCGTCTCCTTGAATAACCGTCTCAACGCCGCCACCAACGCCGAAAATATCCGGATGGGAAAAACTATTTCTCACCCAGCCAGTGACGCCGGTTATCTTTGCCTGAATCTTGGTCCAGGCGCGAAAGCCAACCCCGATGACGTCACCCTTGATGTAGAGATGGACCTGTTTGAGCATAAGAAAATAATAACAAATGACAAAATTACTTAATGGTCGGGTCAACCTCTTTTGCCAGTTTCAGATATTTTTCCGCCTTTAAACTATTACCTTTTTCTTTATAAAGCAAAAAAAGACCATATAAGATATCCCGTGATTGATGGTTTTTTTCTAATATTTGTTCAAGTTTTGTTATCTTTACCTCTCTTTCTAATTCTTCGGCAAA
This sequence comes from Candidatus Roizmanbacteria bacterium CG_4_10_14_0_2_um_filter_36_35, assembly GCA_002792355.1. Taxonomy (GTDB): domain Bacteria; phylum Patescibacteriota; class Microgenomatia; order UBA1406; family GWC2-37-13; genus GWC2-37-13. The sequence goes on from PFOE01000005.1 coordinate 1,326, forward strand.
GACCTCTGTTTTTAATGGCGGTCCGTAAATATTTTCATAATATTTTAATTGTTGAGGAAAGTAAGGCATCTGTCTAATTTTTTGCAAAAATTCAATCACTGATTTTCTATCATTATTTATTAAACTAAAAAAAAGAGATGAGATTTTTTGTGAAGAATAAATATTGGAAAGAAGAAAAACTAATAAAAATATTATCATTAAGAAAAAAAGATTCCTCCACTTCGGTCGGAATGACACTTTGTCTCCAAAACTTTTTAGTTTACCTAATTTTTCCAGAACTTGCTTCATGTCTTTCATGTTTTTATTATATACTTAAAATTAACTCATTGGTCATTTCGAACGAAGTGAGAAATCTAGCGTAGCGTAATTTACGTTTCACTAGATCCCTCGGTCGTTTCACTCCCTCGGGATGACAAGGGGGAATATGAACCTATTAGCTTATCAAATTTTTGTCGATAGAGCAGTGACAGTTGGTTTGGCGATACTAGTGTCTTTTTTGGCCGCAGGCCTTACTTTGGTTCTGATTTATCTAATCATTATCTATCTTCGTTTAAAAAAAAGGGAGGAAATTTCTTTAGAGATGGCCACCCTGGAAGTAAGGCTGCCAAAGGAAAATGAAATTAAAATAGATGCGGCCGAACAGATGTTTGCTTCGTTTACTTCTCTTAAAAAATCAGGAGCGTTTTCATTTCTAGACCTTAATGATGTTATTTCTTTTGAATTGGTTGGTAAAAAAGCCGAGATCAGATTTTATGTCTCAGCCCCAAACAGAATTATTGATCTCGTTGAAAAAACTGTTTATGGATATTACCCATCAGCCGATATTAAAAAAGTCGATGAACCAAATATTTTTGACGAGAAAGGTAAAGTCGTCTTTGGAGCAATAAGAACAAAAGAATTATATATGCCAATAAAAATATATCGTGATTTAGCGACTGATCCGCTATCGGCCGTGACTTCAGCTTTTTCTAAAATAGGAGATAATGAAGGAGCAGTTCTTCAGGTCCTTATTCGGCCGGCTTCTGACGGATGGAAAAAACAGGGAAAGTCTTATGTGTCAACCACTAAAAAAAATGAAGCCAATCCGGAAAAGGCGACTTTTAAAACTGATCCAAAAGTTTTAGAAAGAATTGATGATAAATGTAGCCGATCTGGTTTTGAAACAACGATTAGATTCGTAGTCTCCTCACCGAATAAAGATATGGCGAATAGTCATTTATCAAATATTAAAACTGCTTTATCACAGTTTAACTCAGATTTGAATAGTTTCACCGGAGTAAAACATTTATTTAAAGGTAGTTTTATGATCGACTTTATTTATAAATTTTTTCCAGTTATCGACCCGCCTTTTTTTAAATCAATTTCCATTTTATCAACAGATGAATTAGCAACCATTTTTCATTTTCCCAATAAAACCATTGAGACCCCACATATTCAATGGTTAAAAGCAAAGACGGCTCCTGTGCCATCTGAAGTCCTTGGAACAGAAGGAACTTATATTGGTCGCGGATATTTTCGAGGAGTAAAAAGGCCAGTCTCAATCGGTTTTGAAGATAGAAGGCGGCACGTTTATATTATCGGAAAAACCGGAACGGGAAAATCAGTGTTGTTGCAGGATATGGCAATTCAGGATATCAGGGCAGGACATGGTGTCTGTGTAATGGATCCTCATGGAGATTTGATAGACGAAATTGTAAAGTATATTCCCCCCGAAAGAGCCGAAGACGTCATCTATTTTGATCCGTCAGACACAGAAAGACCAATGGGCCTAAATCTTCTTGAGGCAAAAACCGAAGACCAAAAACATTTTATCACCACCTCAATCATTAATTTAATGTACAAGCTTTACGATCCGCAAAGAACCGGGATCATAGGTCCAAGATTTGAACACGCCGTCAGAAATGCGATGTTAACTGTGATGTGTGAACCAGGTTCAACCTTTGTTGAAGTAGTGAGGATTTTATCAGATCCGAAATATGTCCAGGAAATTTTACCTAAAGTTCAAGATCCAATTGTCCGCCGCTACTGGACCGATCAAATTGCCCAAACAGCAGATTTTCATAAGTCAGAGGTTCTTGATTATATTGTTTCCAAATTTGGACGTTTCGTCACTAACAAAACCATGAGAAATATTATTGGTCAATCAAAGAGTACTTTTGATTTTCGAAATTGTATGGATGAGGGGAAAATACTTCTTATTAACTTATCAAAAGGTAAGTTAGGCGAAGAAAATTCCAGTTTTTTAGGGTTGGTTCTTATCCCAAAAATATTGGTGGCGGCAATGAGCAGACAGGAAATTCCCGAGGAAAAACGCCGTGATTTTTTCCTTTATGTTGATGAATTTCAAAACTTTGCCACCCCTGATTTTGCCACTATTCTATCTGAGGCGAGAAAATATCATCTCAATTTAACGGTTGCTAATCAGTTTATCGGTCAGATGGAGGAAGAGGTAAAAAACGCTGTCTTTGGCAACGTTGGTACCTTGATTGCCTTCCGAGTCGGAGTGACTGATGCTTCATATTTACAACGTGAATATCAACCGGTCTTTGGCGAATCGGATTTAATAAATATCGAAAGATTTCATACTTATATGAAAACAATAGTTGACAACGAACCGGTTGATCCGTTTTCAGTTAATATGACAAAAGATTTGAAAAAAATGAAAACTCAGGCTAATGATAAAATTGCGACTGCAATCATTCAGCTTTCACGGTTAAAGTTCGGACGACCACGCGAACTGGTTGAAGCAGAGATTAATCAGAGAGCGAGACTATAAAAACAATTTCAAATGTTAAAGCTCAAATCTCAAAACCAAAACTAAAATCTTAAAACTATTTAAGAGATTTTAGATTTAAGATGTGGATTTGAGATCTAGGATTTGAGTTTTGAGGTAAATTATGCTTATTAATTATAAAACCGTCTTTACCAACAAAAAACAACTAACGGGTAATGTTTATCTCTTTACTTTTAAATTAACAGATCCTCCGGAAATCAATTTCACCCCCGGCCAATATTTAATTTTAAAAGTCAACAATAAACCCCGTCTTTATTCAATTGCCTCCTCAAGTCAAGTAAAAAACCAGATTGAATTTATCATAGAAATTATTCGCAGCGGCTTAGCGTCGCAATATTTTTTAAGACTGAAGATTAATGATCAAGTCAATTTTCAAGGTCCGGCCGGGCAGTTTACGTTGAAGGAAAACAACAAACAGAAGATATTTTTAGTGACAGGAGCAGGGATCGCGCCGGTGAGATCAATGCTGTCTTCCTATGTGTCATCCCGACCAAGCGAACGATGTGAGCGCGTGGAGGGATCTTTAAAAGATTCCTCGACTCCGCTCCGCTCCGCTCGGAATGACAGGGGGGTGGCTTATTTATTCTGGGGACTAAAGACTTATAGAGATGTTTATTTGTTTGATGAGCTTAAGCAGTTTAACCCAAAAATCTGTTTATCTCGTGAACAAAATTTAGACATGATTCCGAAGGAGGATAAAAAATATTTTGACTTAGGACACGTTGATCAATGTGTGGAAAAATTGTTTATTAACGGATTAACAGATTGCGAATTTTATCTTTGTGGACGAAAAGACGTGGTTGAATCTTTAAAAAATTTTCTAATCTCCAAAAACATTCCTCAAGAAAATATTATTTTTGAAAAATTCTAATTATTTGCTACGCTCAAAGTAGGTTTTTAATAGTTCTTTAGCAATCGGTCCGGCGATGTCACTACCCTGACCTCCTTCTTCAACCAATACTGTTAAAGCAATCTCTGGTTTATCAAAAGGTGCAAAGACGGTAATCCAGGCATGGGGCAGGCCGGAGGCGGCATGGGATTCGGCGGTTCCAGTCTTGCAGGCGGTCTGGATTTTTTTAGCGTTGGCAGTAAAATCAAAAAGCGGCCATCCGGTTCCTCCGGCGGAACATGCCTGTTTCATCCCTTCTCGTATCAAATCGATTGTTTTTTGAGAAACAGGCAATTTCTTGCATTCAGATTTACCCTGTAGGGACAATCCATAAATTGTCCCTACTTTTAATAATTTTGGTTGACAAAGGTATCCGTTATTAGCAAAAACTGACGTTACCATCAATGTTTGCAAAGGTGTTACTCCTATATATCCCTGACCGATAGAAAAATTATAAGTATCACCGGTATACCAGCGGTCTTTTAAGGTTTCTTCTTTCCAAAAGGTGGAAGGAATGATTCCTTCGGATTCATCAAGGCCAATGTTGGTTTTTTTTCCATAGCCAAAAATCTCCGCCCATTTTTTTATCTTATCAACTCCGGTTTTTTCCCCAACTGTATAGAAAAAAATATCGTTTGACCGGCGGATTGCTTTAACAATATCAACCATGCCCTCAGTTTTTCCATATTGAAGATAGTACCAATTACCAAAGGTTAGGGATCCGGCAGTAATCATCCCTTTATCTTCAACCTGTGTTTTTTCATCAATGACTTTCTCTTCAAGGGCCGCTGCTGCGGTAATTAATTTAAAAAGAGAGCCGGGAGGGTAGACGCCTTCGGTAGCGCGGTTAAAAATAGGTTTGTCGGGATTGGAAAAATATTTTTCAACACTCTGATTGTTTTTGTTTTCAAAGGCCTGGGAGTTAAATGAAGGAGAAGAGACAAGGGCTAGGATTTCACCGGTTTTAGGGTTATTGACTATGATTGCGCCTCTTTTTACCTGTCTGCCGGCAGGCAGGTCTTTTAATAGTTCATAAGCTTTTTTTTGCAGATTCCAGTCTAAAGCCAGTTGAATGTTTTCTCCAGCGGTAGGCGGTATAATGGTTAAAGTTTTCAAGAAATTACCCCGAGCATCGGTTTCAATTAGTTTTTGTCCTGGTTGACCGCGAAGCTGACAGTCAAATAGTTTTTCTACACCTTTTTTTCCAATATCGTCGCCCGATTTTAATTTATAAATACAGTTATCTTGTTTTAAGTCGTTTTCGTCTGCCTGTTGACGATATCCTACTACAGGAGCAATCTCTTCGGGTGTTTCGTAAATTCTTTTTGAAATTATCCGGTCGTTATTTTTTCTTATTTCATCAAGGCTGTTTTTAATATTGGGATCTAGATTTTTTACCATTACGTATCCCTTTCTATCCAGAATTTCTCCTCTTTTTGCCTCGATTGAGAAATTTTTAATTCTATTATTTTCCGACAGATTCCGATAGTATTCGCCCTTGACAATTGTTAATTGAAAGAGTCTTAAAGAGAGAACGGCACAGAAAAAACCAATAGTGATAAGAAAGGCAAAGAAAAAAATTTCGTCAAGACGGGTATTTTGAGAGAAAAATTCCATACCTCTCGACTCCCCTTTATGGAAAAAAGAAAGTTTTTTCATATTAGCTAATAAAATATCCCTGGCCGAAAAAACCCAAAACAACTATATGTAATATAAAAAATATCACCACAATGACTATCTTAATCCATTTATTTTTAATTTCGGCAAGAAATATAAACATAGACAGTGATAGAAGAGTAAAACGAGGGATAGATAACAGAGTACCGGTTAGGGTTGGGAAGAGAATATTAGCCAAGGAAAAAAGATTTAAACCGAGTCTGTCCCATGTTGTCATCCCGACCAAGTCCAGCGAAGCGGGACGCGTGGAGGGATCTTTTTTTAAGATTCCTCGACTCGTCACGGAGTTTACCCTGAGTGAAATCGAAAGGTTCCTCGCTCGGAATGACATGAGGAGGTGAAATAAATCAAAAATTAAAACAGTAAAGACAAAAGAAAAAATTAAAAACTCGAAAACAGAAACATAATATTGAAAGTTATGAGACGCAGTGACAAAAATCTTGATATATCTCCAAATAACCTGAGGCAGTAAAATGAGACGAGTTGAGCGGTTGGCTCCAAAAAACGGCTGGGAGGTAAAAAAGAAAAACGGATCACCGGTTGTTTGCCAGAGATAAAAACAATAGATTCCCAGACCAATAAGAGGAGAAAGAATTAGTATAAAGTATTTAGTATTTAGTATTTTTCTGTCATCGCGAGGAGTCGAAGACGACGAAGCGATCTCTTTATTGAGATTGCTTCGCTTCACTCGCAATGACAGATAATGAAAGATAATAGGTATTATCAAAAACACCCCAACTAATCTTGTTAATGAAGTCAATATAGCAAAAAAGGTTGCTAAATAAATATTTTCCTGCCTGCCGGCAGGCAGGTCCTTCTTCAAAAAATAAAGCGTTAAGACAAACAAGAGGAAGAACAACCCTTCAGTATATACAGCACCAAAAAAGAACGAAGTCGGGAAAAGCAAAATAGTTAAAATTAGTTGAAATTGGTTAGAATTAGTTGAAATTAGTCGTAAATACTTTGTGAAAATCCACAGTCCAATTAAAAATGAAACATTGGAAATTATTAATCCGGCGGTTAGTCCGTTATTAAATACGAACGTTAAACATTTAATCAATAGTGGATAGAGCGGGAAGAAGGCTTGTTCCCACTGTGCATATCCACAACAAGCAATTTTAAGATAATGTATACCATCAAAGTTAGCCAGAGCTGATGAGACCTGGGGTAATCCAAAATCAAAAAGCTCTTTTGGGTAAGGGAAAAAACCAAGATAGGGAATTATCTTTGCAGCGAAAAATAAAACCCAGGTATCAAAAGTTTTCCAGATAAGAAATATTAGTATTAAGACAAGATTTGACATTTGACATTTGTCCGTTCGACGTTGCTCAGGACAATGGTGAGCGAAATCGAATCCATT
>PFOE01000091.1 GCA_002792355.1 Candidatus Roizmanbacteria bacterium CG_4_10_14_0_2_um_filter_36_35
CAATATCAATAGGTGTTCTTATTGCTCCTTCCCTTTTTATTTTTGCTTGTTCTGCATCATCTGAAGCTGGTTTTACGTCAGAAAATTGTATTGTAACCTCAAAACGGCTAGAATTTACCCTTACATAATTAGCGTATTGTCTTGGTTTATCTTCTTTACGATATGGAAAAATTTTCACCTGTGTTTCTTGTTTTTGATCCATCATATTTCTCAAATAAAGCCTTATAACAACCTAATTATACCAATGATTATTCAGGTTGACAACAGTATTTGTATATACAGTATAACACTTTTTGTCAAGTGGTTGTTAAGTCTTTGTTGAGTAATACTTTAGTGAACTTATAATTTTATGGAAATTGAAACAGGCACGTACGTTACACGCCTACCCAATCGCCCATTTTTAATATCAACAATTATTTATTTAAAATGCCCGAAGACCCCGTAGACTCGCCCCTCGGAGGCGTGGACGTAGACCACGCGACGAGGTAAGAGTTCTTCGGGGTCAAGGCCTAAATTATGAGAAAAGACAGGCCCGCAACAATGCTATAATATATCTATGCTACAAAAATACCACGTCATCTTGGCAGTTGGCGCTTTCATTATTAACGATAAAAAAGAAATTCTAATTGTAAAAAAATCTCCAAAAGAAAGAATCGACGGCGGTTTCTGGACGATCCCCGGAGGAAAAATAGAACCAAACGAGCCAATTATTAAAGGTCTAAAAAGGGAAATACTGGAAGAAGTTAATCTTAAAGTAAAATTAATCAAATGGATTGGTGAAGATGTTTTTGAAAGTTCCGGCTTTTTTTACCATGCCCAACACTTTCTCTGTCAACCTATAAACTCTAGCGTTAGACTGGAAAAAAATCTGGTTGACCATCATTGGTTAAAAAAAACAGAAATAAAAAAATTCCAGTTCCCTGTTAACATCAAAAAAAGAATTCTAGAAATATTATGACCAGATTGGGCGCGCATTTATCTATCGCCGGTGGTTACTCAAAGGCAATCGAGCGAGTCTCAAATATTGGAGGCAACTGCTTACAGATCTTTTCTTCTTCCCCTCGCGGTTGGACTTTTGCTAAAATTGATGAAGCAGAAATAAAAAAATTCTTGCCTCTTAAATCTAAACTCTCAATTGATCCTATTTATTTTCATGCTTCTTACCTCGTTAATTTAGCCGACGAAAGTAGAATTGGTCATTTATCAAAACAGTCGTTAATCGCAGAAATGTCAATCGCTCCCCTTTTACAAATCAAAGGCAGCATCGTTCACCTTGGCTCTTATAAGAATCAAGTATCTAGTATTAAGTATCAAGTATTAATTAAAAACATTAAAGAAATTCTTGAAAAAACGCCAAAAAAATCGTTTTTTATCATTGAAAACGCCGGAAATAGAAAAATCGGTCAGACCTTAGAAGAAATTTCGCAAATTATAAAAGACGCCAATGATAAGCGGGTTCGTCTCTGTCTCGATACCTGTCATCTATTTTCCAACGGTTATCGATTTAGCAATAATAAAGAACTTGATCTTTTTCTTGATAAACTTGACGAACTTGATCTGCTTGATAGACTTGAGATTTGGCACGTCAACGACAGCCGTGACTCATTTAATTCGGGCCACGACCGTCACGACAATATCGGTCAGGGAACAATCGGCCTTAACGAATTCAAAACGCTCCTTAATCATCCGAAAACAAAGAACTATCCCTTTATTATCGAAACTCCCGGCTTCAATGACGAAGGACCTGACAAAAAAAATCTCGACATCCTAAAATCTTTAGTTAAGGTATAATTCTTTGATGAAAAGGAACTACATTATTGAACTTAAAAAAGAAGTCTTAAAATTTAAGAAAAAAAATGTCGATAGAAAAATCATCGATGAATTTTTAAAGAAATTTTCTTCAACAGATAAGCTAACTAAAGAATTAAACATCGACGAACACATTTGCGCTTTTTTTGTTCCTGTAAATAAAAAAACTAAGTCTGTCTATCTCGCTCATCACATCAAAGCTGACGACTGGATTCCGCCCGGAGGACATATTAAATTTGGCGAACATCCAATCGAGACTGTAATTCGAGAATTTCAAGAAGAACTTAACCACAAAATCTCTCCAAATCAAATCGAACTATTTAATTTATCAATTAAAGATGTCAGCAACAATCCTCGTTCACCTTGCAAGCTTCACTTTGATTTTTGGTATTTGGTCGAAGTTCCAAAAATCAACTTTAACTATTTGAAAAAAGAATTTTACAATGCCTATTGGCATCAACTCGATGAAACAACTTTCAACAAAATAAAAACTCCTCAATATAATCTGATTGTCAGAGGACTAACAAAGATATTATAATTACTTCATGATCATTCTCCCAAAACCAGTAATTAAATTTTTAGAAAAGTTCAGGAAAAACCATTTCCAGATTTATATCGTCGGCGGTGCCGTCCGTAATTTGCTATTAAATAAAGGAGTAACAAACTGGGATTTCACAACCGACGCAACTCCTGAACAAATTCTAAAACTATTTAAAGACGCTTTTTATAACAACAGTTACGGAACAGTGTCGATTCCAGTTGGCGATTTAATATTTGAAGTGACTCCATTCAGAAAAGAAGGAGAATATAAGGACTTTCGTCATCCGGAAAAAATTACCTGGGCAAAGACCGTTGAAGAAGATCTTTCCCGCCGTGATTTTACTATTAATGCCATGGCTTATGACGGAAAAAAAATCGTTGACCCTTATAAAGGACAGGAGGATTTAAAAAATAAATTAATCAAGGCTGTCGGCGATCCAGACAAAAGATTTAATGAAGATTCTCTAAGATTAATCCGGGCAATAAGATTTGCTTCTCAGCTTGGTTTTTTTATTGACGAAAAAACTCGCGTTTCAATTGAAAAAAACTCCGAATTGATTACAAAAATCTCTTGGGAAAGAATTCGAGACGAATTTTTAAAAATTTTAGGCAGCGATCATCCTTCAGAAGGACTCTTATTTTTAAAAAACACCGGTCTTCTGACCTTTATTCTTCCCGAAGTTGATATTTGCTTTACCATTCCCCAAAAAAGTCCTAAGCGTCATCATGTTTATGATGTCGGCACCCATTTGGTAATGTCTCTCAAACACTGTCCGTCAAAAGATGCTGTGACAAGATTCGCCACTTTAATTCATGACACAGGTAAAGCGCAAACTTTCAGACGCGACGATAAAACCGGCCTGATTACTTTTTACAATCACGAAGTCGTTGGCAAAAAACTAGCAGAGCAGATTGCCGACCGTTTTAAACTCTCTAATAAAGAAAAAGATAAACTAGTTAAATTAGTCGAATTTCACCAATTCACCGTATCTGAAATTCAAACAGATAAAGCCGTGAGAAGGTTCATTAGAAATGTTGGTAAAGAGTATCTTAATGATATTGTTGATTTGAGATTCGGAGATAGAATTGGATCAGGAGCCAGACCAACTTCCTGGCGATTTGATCTTTTTAGAAAAAGATTAGAAAAAGTGCAAAAACAGCCGTTTCAAATCAAAGACCTAAAGATCAATGGCAACGACGTTATGAAAGTTTTAAAAATAAAACCCGGACCAAAAGTTGGAGAAGTCCTAAAAAAGATCTTTGATAAAGTAGTAGAAAAAAAATTAAAAAATGAAAGAGAAATACTTTTGAAAGAAATCAAACATCTAAAATAATACAACTTTTACCACGATCGTGATCAAAGTTGTAATAGTAAATTTTTCTCTTTTTCTATTAGTGTTTTTTCTCCATGTCCTGGATAAACAACTACATCTTTTGGGAACTTAAATAATATTTCTAATGATTTTTTAAGATCTTCTTTACTACAGTAAGAAAAATCAAATCTGCCAACCGCTCCTTTAAATAATGTGTCGCCGGTAAAAAGAGCATTTTCTTCTTTAAAGTAGAAACAAACGCTCCCTGGCGTGTGACCCGGAGTATGGATAATTTTTAATTTGAAATTTTCCAATTCCTGCCTGCCGGCAGGCAGGTTCAATGAATTTTTAATGTCTAAATTTTTAATATTTCTAATTGGCAAAATTGTCTGTTTAAAATCTAAAAAATGTTCGGCGGTTTCTTTTGTTCTATCAGTTAAAAACTGATCTTTTTTATTAAGATACAGGGGAACATTAACCGATAACTGTATTTCACCTGTTGCCATTATATGATCAAAATGCCCATGGGTCGCCAACATTCCGATTAATTTTAATCTTCTTCTTTGCAGTTCTTCAAGAATGAACGAGGCTTCATCGCCAGGATCAATAATCAAACACTTATCGTCCTCAACCAATAAATAACAATTAGCCTGCAGCTGTCCTAAAGAATATTTAACAATTTTCATTATTATGATTTTAGCCACTCGACATAGTCACATCCGGTTGCCATTTTCTGTTGAGGATCCCATTGATTTGTTGAGCATTTTTTTAGTTTTTTACCGGCAACTGTTGTGAACAACACTAATTTGGATCCGCATTTTGGACAATCTTCATCCAGCTTTTCGGTGGTTCCTTTTAACCATTCCACATAATCACATCCTCCGGCTGTTTTTGTCCCTGGATCCCAGGTGGCGGTCGAACATTTCTTCATTTTTTTTCCAAATCGTGTTACGACTGACAACAACGGCGCTCCACACTTCGGACACTTTTCGTCTAATGCAACTGGCTCAACCGCAAACCATTTTACATAAGTGCATCCATCGATAGTATGGGTTTCAGGATTCCAGCTACCCTTTGAGCATCTCTGTAATTTGCGACCGGACTTAGTCTCAAAAACTTCGCCTAACGCTGCCCCACATTTTGGACAGGCTTCCGAGCCTTTTTCTGATTTTTTGTCATCCATATATTAAAAATAATAATTTATATTGTACGGGACAGGCATGCCTGTCCCCTACTTAATTAACTTTTTGCTTCTTCCTTTTCTCTAACCATACCAAAATTGGCGTCGCTATAAAAGGTGAAGAATAAGTACCGGTAATCGTTCCGACAAGAAGAGTAATGATAAAAAATCTAATCGACGTTCCGCCAAGAAGCGTCAGAGATAAAAGCATAAAAACAATCGTCATCGAATTATTTAGAGATCTGACCATAGTTTCGGTTAGCGCTTTATTGGCAAAATATTCAATGTCTTCTTTTCCCTCTGTTTGGAAATACTCTCTGATCTTGTCGAAAATAACAATCGTGTCATGAACCGAAAACGACATCGTAGTCAGCACCGCTGTCACAAACATCGTATCGACTTCAGCTTGATAGAAATGGGAAAGAAGTGAATAACAACCAATAACAACCAATAAATCATGAACTATCGCCAGTATTGCCGCCATCGCATAATTAAAACCTTTGAATGCAAAACTCATGTAAATCAATATTCCCAATATCGCCAAAATCGAAGCGACGCCGGTTTTTATCATCGTTTCTCGACCTAAAGTTGGCCCGACTGTCTCTGATTTTAAAACCGTAATTTTCACTTTAAGGTTTTTCTCTAAAGAATTTTTTAAATTATTTTCTTGAACTTGTTCTAATGGTTTAGTTCTCAAACTTAAGTTTTGATTTTTAATTTCTAAATAAACCGACTGAATCTTGTTGTTTTGAAGAATTTTATTAATTGATTTTTCCGCTACGATTTTATCGAATCGGTATTCCAAATTGCTGCCTCCGACAAAATCTATAGAATAACAATAGCTCCACTTGAAGACGGAAAACAACCCGGCTCCGATGACCAGTAAAGAAATTAGAAAATATATTAGTCTGTATTTCAAAAAGTTAACCATTTTTCTTATAGAAAATTTCTATTAATCTTTTTGTTATCACCACTCCCGTAAACAAACTGGTTGCTACTCCAATTGCCAAAGTCAAGGCAAATCCCCTGACCATGCCAAACTGCGGCAAGAACTCCCAGTTTAAAGGGTTGAATAAAATAAAGGCAACGGTCAGAGTCGTAATATTGGCGTCTTTAATGGCATCGATGGCGCGACCAAATCCTAGTTTGACAGCAATATTAAATTCTTTCCCCTTTCTCAATTCTTCTTTAATCCTTTCAAAAATCAAGATATTAGAATCAACCGCCATTCCAATAGAAAGAATAAATCCCGCTACTCCTGGTAAAGTCAAAACCACCGGAATAATCCGGAAAATAGCAAAGGAAATTAATCCATAGATTATCAGTGCCAACGAAGCAATCATCCCCAAACGGCCGTAATAAATAATCATAAAAAGCAGTACAGCTATAAGCCCGATCACTCCTGCATAGACGCTTTTTTTGACCTCATCCGCACCCAAAGTAGGACCAATATTTTTTTGTTCAACAAGCTTTATCGACAAGGGTA
>PFOE01000065.1 GCA_002792355.1 Candidatus Roizmanbacteria bacterium CG_4_10_14_0_2_um_filter_36_35
AGAAAGTGTTAGCTTTTAAAATTAATAATTAAAATTTAAACTTATTGTTATGCTGGATGGACAGGTAGCGATTGAGGGAGGAGCGCCAGTTATTACAAAAGCAGCTACATTAGAAGTTCCTCATGCTAAGTCAATACCTAAACCAGTCGAAGCTAAAAAAGCTGTCTTTACGGAAGCTGATTTACCAAAAATAGATGGTAGGGACGCGTTACGGCAAATTGCTGAAGGTAATGAGCCAAAGAATACGGAAAACGCTGGCGCTAAAGAAAAACCTGTTTTAACTTCACAATTGGCAGAATCAGAACAACATTACATCGATCAAAACAAAAAAATGATTGGTCTTGAGGGCCGTTATAACGACGATAGAACAAAAGCAGATTATCTTCAAAAACAAATAGAAACATTTGCGCAAAATAGCGGTTTACAACATGAATCAATGCCAGAGTTAGAAGATAAATCATTTGATCGAGATAATCAAAAAGCTATAATGGAACGAGTTCAAACTCACATTGACAGATTGTTTAACAGTGAAAAGGGGAGATTAAATCCTGAAAAACAAAGGATGGTAACAGAGCAAACACGACGTTATCTCGAACTGATTACTCAAGCACAGGGAGAAGGTGACTTACCTCAAAATCTAGACGCCCAAACTGTTTTAAGATTAATCGAAGACAATGTTTGGACACTGGCTTATCAGGATAGAGTTGCCTCGGAAAATTTACTTGGCGATCATGGTATCAGACATATTGTTGATTACAATATTCAAGCATGTGAAGCAATCGGTGATGAATTAATTCGTAACGGCCAACAAGTAAAGGCGATTGACAGATTAATTCAGCATCAGATAATGATCGATCATGATATTGGATATGCTACCGATACCGTTCGTAATGCGATCAATCGAGGATCATTTGGTGAAGACCGGGGACATAATGCTTTAGCTGCAAAATATGTTAGTGAAAAAATCAAACTTCCAGATGATTCTATGAGAAAGGTTTTTTCTGATGAACAGCTCAAAATTATCCATGAAGGGATTCTTCATCATGATTCGTCAGAAATCAATTTTCACATTGGTGACATGAGTAATGAAGCCCGTCAAGACAATATTTTATCCGCTATTCATATTGCAGACAACACTCATGCTTTTGAGGATAAGTTACCAGAACTACTTTATACTTATCCTGATAGTCTAAGAATTATGAGGTTGATGAAAACAGCCGGAGAGTTGGGTGATGCCGAAATATTTTCCGGGCTACAAGGACAACTGGTAGAAGGAATCCAGGCAAATCCCAACTTATCAAAAGACGATAGGGAGGCTCTTGTTCATGCTTCTCAATCACTTAATCCTGAAAGCTATAAGTTTTCTGTTGGCCGGATCTGCGGAAATAAACCAGAATTCGTTCTTAATAATGAAGGCAAAATATCAATCACCGTTCAAGAATCCTCAATTCACCAGGAGGTAGTTGGTTTATATGGTCAACAGTCTTATGATCAACTAAAAAAATTTGTTGCTGATTTAACAGGAAAAGAGAAAAAAGACGTTGATCTTAATCAAGAACGGATCGTCAGTTCTAATGGTAAGCTTGAGATAAGAACAAAGACAGGTGAAAGACGAGCTGGTCAAGAGGAATTAACCGATTATCAACAGCAAATAGATAAATTAATTTCGGATCGATCGTTTCAAGGCTTTATTATTGGAGACGGAACTGAAAATATGGGTGACGCGAGATTATCGTCAATCCAGTTAAATTTACAACAAGAATTAAAAAATATACCAGAAGGTTCAGAAACACGTCAACAAATAATACAACGGCTCGAACAAATTAAAACAGAAAGAAAAACTAATTTACAAAAATATTTAACGGAAAAACATTAATTATTATGGATCATTCTGAAATGGCTAATAATAAATTATCACAACTAGTTGAGAATGAAATGAACCAGGCACCTATTTTCAAAGCAGAACCAGACACACCTGAAAATCAAATAGCAAACAGTAGAAAAGCTGTTTTAAGGGGAGTATTTAATCCGATGGCCACATATATTTTAGGTAAAAGCTTAATCAAAAAGGGAGAAGTTTTAACCCCAGAAAATATTCTTCGAACAATAATTAATGAACCAGTATTTAAAGCAAATCAAAAATTGGTTGGTGTATTAATTAATAGATTTGGGTTAAATCCAAAAAGTCCAAAAGAAATGAGATGGTTAGAAGAAGAGGCGTTAAAGATAAGTCTTGAAGGAAATAGTCATCCGCTAAATATATTAGCTCAAGAAGTAACTAAAAGCTTATCAGAGGATTTAAGAAAAATATTAACACAAATAATTTTTTAATCAATTAGAATAAATTTAATATGTCAGATGCCAGTACATCAGTCGCTACAGCTGAAAGATCACAAGTGCCGCCTCAACTAAATCTTGAAGCTAAACCAACAAAAGGAATTTCACCAGAAGTCAGACAGTTTAGCGAGATGGCAGAGGTGGCAATTAACGATGGCAATAAAAGAACCGAAGCTTTGGCGGGAATTGCCGGCTGGGGGATAATGGGTAGGGTTAACGGACAGCTTCAAGAAATGCATGATCAGGTAATTAGTCTTTTTAATAATCAAAAAATTACTCAAGAAAAAACCACAGATCTATTACAAAAAATTGGTGGAATAGGAACGCAGGCTCAAGAAAATATTATTCCTTTTCTTAAAAATCTTGATGAAGCGGTCAGACAAGAAGGAAAGTCAGGGGAATTAGATTCGTTTATTAAAGATCTTAACTATCATTATCTTAAGTATGATATTAAAAGACTGGAGGGAAGCGATGATCCTAATGCAAAATTAGAGCTTGAAGAATTAAAAAGCGATTTGACAAAGGCGGAAAAGGACAGAGGAGAAAAAAAACCAGAAGATGATGAGGTAGTTAAATTTGCTCTCACCATAAGAGGAGAAAAAGGCCTGCCGGAAAAATTTAAAGACAGCCCTCTTGAGGCAATCGATGATTTTTTTCAACATCAATTAAAAGATATTGTCAGGAGCGAAAAAACTCGGGCACAAATGGCACAAAGATTAGGAGTAGAACCTGATGATTTGACAAATCTGTTAGCGGTTTATGAACAGGGAAGGCAGATGGAAAGGGCAATGAACGAAGTCGGAAATGAAATAAAGAACGAAGTCGGAAATGAAATAAATCCAGATTCCAAGAAAAAATTGAAAAAGGCACTCACAACAACAGGAGGTATATTAGGGTTGCTTATGGCGCTGCAAATGTGGATGGCGATGAAAAAAGAATCGTCTTCAGGTGGTCAGCAAATGGGCTAGATATATTACTTTAACCTTTAGGTTCCTCAACTACTTTTCCTTCTTCTTTCTCTTCTTCTTTAGGTGGCACAAAGAACTGTTTTCTGGCTTCTTCTATTTCGTCCCTATTAGTATTATAATCCCCTGGAATTGCTTCAAATTGACGACCTATAGCTAAAGCGCTTTTTAATTGTTTATATGTTTCTTTTTTTGCTGGGTCTTTCAGGCCTTTTTCCTTAATAAATCTTATTGGACCACGAAACATATTTTCAGAACCTTTAGGAATATTCAATATCGCATTCATCTCATCTAGAATTTCTTCGCTTCCAACTACGCCTTGATCTATTTTTTGCATCAATTCATTAACATAAGTTTCTTCTTGGTCAAAATCCTGTATATTTTCACGAACCAGGCTTTCCGAAGGCTTTCTATTTAAGAACTCTGTTCGTTCTTGTTGATATTTTTCTTCCGCTTTTATAGCTGCTTCTGTTGCTGCTATTTCGGCTTGCCTCGCTTCTTCTTCGGCTTGCCTCGCTTCTTCTTCGGCTGCCTGCGCTTTTTCTTGGGATAGCCGCCTATCCATTTCCCTGTTTATGCCATGAGCTTCATCCCAATCTTTTGCATATTTTTCTTCGGCTGCTTTACCTTGTTCAAGGACGGCGCCAGGGACTTGTATCTCCGCCTGAGCCGCTCCTTCGATAACCAATTGTTTATAAGTCTCCCAGTCGTACTGTTGTTCTCTTATTGAATTTCTGAAAAGAAAATCAAGTCCTTTGATACCTTGATTTATTGCCTCAGGAGTTCCGATCTTCATCTTTGTTGGAGCATCGGCATCTTTAAATATCGTATAAGCTTTTTTCACAAGGGATCTTTCCGTATCGTACATTTCCAAGAAAAACTTTTTCAATAATGCTTTATCAACGTCAGTCAGCACTCTTTTTAGGTCTTCACCAGCATTTTTAGTAACTGCTTGGATAAAACTTTCAGATATTTGTTCACGAATATTCCTCTCCACAAAATCCTCTCCAATAAGATTACTACGGCCTCTTTCTCTAAGGTTTTCAAGATTCTGCTCCTCAATTGGTATACCAAGGACAATAGCCCGCATCTTATCAGCGTTAACACCGGTAATTTCAGCAGCAACTTGAGCTAAAGAAATACGATTAGCTTCCCACATAGTCAGATTTTGCGCTTCTTTAAAGTTTCGGCTTTCCTTTATAACTTGAGAAATACGAGCAATTTCAACTTGGTCCCCGACAGTAAATCCTAACTTCCTATATACCTCTCCGTCCGTTTCGTAACCTTGGACATTAAAAGCATTAAGTAAACCAGCAAAGACGTTTCGCTTAATATTGCCAATTCTATGACGAAGTTCTTGAGCTTCGACAACAGTCCCGGCTGTCCTGACTTGGTTTTCAAGTCCGGCGATTGCAACGTGAAATTCTGCCGGCATCATAACATTTGTGATGGCTTTAGCGACATGAATATCGATTAATGCCGAATATTCGGGAACAAGAACTCCTTCTTTCCGATCAACAACAATAGGAGTTTCACCAGTTAGAATTTTACTAACTCCTTCTTCGCCATAAGCTTCTTTGACAAGCTTGGCCATAATTTGTCTTTGCGCTAGATTTTCGTCAGGCTTCAGTGCATAAGGTCTGTAACCCTGCTCAACAATATATTGAGATAATTCTTCACGTCCGCCAGCAGCCAACGCATTAAGGAATGTTAAATTTGAAAAGACGCCTTTTCTTTGAAAGTCAACTTTTTTTCTATCAAACATTAGTTTGCTTACTTCATCTAAATACTGTGAGGTAGTAGTAGAATTAGCTTTTCCAAGACGGTGGAGAATAAGACTAATGACTTCAGCTTTTTGCAGTCTGCTTCTTAAAGGCGGTAGTTCGAGCCCGGCCTTTTCGCCCCTTTGAAAATTCTTTGGAACAAGATGCATGTCTTGAAGATCTTGTTCTGTTATAATGCCGCTGTTAAGCCTAATACCTTCCTGAAGCATAATTCTAAGTTGTTCATCGTCGGTAACATAGTCAACGAGATTAGTATCTTTTTCACCAACTTTGATTTTAGTGGATTTACGCATTTTTTCTGCATCGACCTGCTTGTCGACTTCTATCTTACCGCCTCGAGCATTAATCTCCGGAATCTTATCAAGCATACCGTCAACCTTTCTTACTCGTTCCCAAGCAATGGGTGCATTTTTCAATACTTCGGGAAGAACTGCAGCTTTTGCTAATTCTGAAGAAATATTTTGCGGGACTGGTGGTGGTGCTTCTGGCATATTTTTTAGGACTAAAACAAATTATATAATAAATTAGTCCTTAAATCAATAATAACTGAAGACATTTCTTTTTGTCAAGGGCAATATGATAATTATGAATTGACAATAGACTATATATTTACAATAATAAATTATTATGACGGATATCGGACCCACATCAGAACTTCCAAAACCTGTAGCACAGGTCAACGACGCAGAAAAACTAAAATTATTTAAAAAAGCAGTCACAAATCTTTATGGTGAAAAAAAATTACCTCCTTTTAAAAGCAAAGGTCCGAAACTTGAAGGATTAAAAAAAATCGCCGAGTGGAGAGAGTCTGATGAAATCAAAAATATGGGAGAGGGGGCGACTTTAAGACAAGGGTTGGAGGCTGATAAGGTAAGAAAACCAGAACCAATACCAGAA
>PFOE01000070.1 GCA_002792355.1 Candidatus Roizmanbacteria bacterium CG_4_10_14_0_2_um_filter_36_35
AAAACCGCTGATTTTAATAAAGATACTAAAATTAGCTTGGCCGACTTTGAGATTTGGAGAAGTAGTTATTATAAATAAATCTATGAAAAAAATTAAATTATTCGTAATTGCAGTCGTAATAATTGCCGGAAGCCTGTTTATGTGGCAGTACGTCAATAATTTTCTTTCCAAATCAAGAGCGGCCGTTGATAGGGTCGATCTTACCTTATCTCCTAAAAGTGAAACCCTTAAGGTAGGCGAAGAAAAAACTATTGTTTTATTAATTAAGCCACAGTTGGTTGATGGAGATAAAAAGATTTCCGGCATTGACTTAACCATTGCTACCGAAGGGAATATCTCGATTTTGGGATTGACGCCACCGGCGCCTTTTCCTTTAGGGAGTAATACTAATTTAAAAGGTGCCCAACTAATCAACGATGTTAAAGAAAAACAAGCTCGGATTGCCTATGTATATACAAATCCGTCAAACGAACTTTCCTCAGTCTTACAGATACAGTTGCGGATCAAAGGAACAGCTCCCGGCAGCGGTAAATTAGTGATTAATAAGGAAAAAACTGAAATTGCCGGTATTGCTATAGGTAATATCTTTGAATTAGGATTGGTTGATGAGACAAGTTATTCAGTTAGTGGTCAAGCCGGGCCTTCGGTCACCCTGCAAATTTCGCCAAAAACAACCCAAAAAGAAGTCGGTGAGGCGTTTCCTTTGACTTTTCAAATAGTCAATACTCCCGAAGGCAAAGGAATTTCCGCTTTTACTATCAATTTAAGCTACGACAAAGATTTACTTGAGATTATCAGTGTAGGCGACCCTATTGATGCGGTTACCAATGGTGACAAAGATAAGTTTACTCAAGGCAAAAAGGAAATTAATCAAAATAAAGGTGAGATTATCTTAAGTTATCTTTCAACGGTTGCTCAAGATCAACTTCCTAAAAAACCCAAAATAGAGATTCAGGTAAAAGGGAAAAAAACGGGAACTGGGGAGTTTAAGATTGTTTCGGCTCAAGTTACCGGCAATATCTCCGAAAATGAGTATCAGACATCGATAGAAAATGCTTCTTATGACATTGTTTCAGACGGCGGGCCAACTAACACACCGGTGCCAACGGGTGGGACCGACGGAAATGTCAAACTTAATTTGAAACTAAAATTTCAAGGAATTTTGGGAAAGCCGGCCGATGCTTTAAATAAAATGGCGGTCAAAATAAAATTACTTAATGAATTAACAGAAACGGCAACCGATTATAAATCAGCTGATTTTACCGCTGATGATAAAGGAGTATGGTCGGGTAATACCAGTTTTAATATTGACGTCAACGCCAAATATATTTTATATGTCAAAGGCCCTTATCATATCCAGAAAAAAATCTGCGATGAAAAGCCGATCGAGACAGCTGATGGCACCTATAGTTGTATTAAAGGTAATATTTCCTTGAAAAAAGGGTATAACGATGTTTTTGATCTTACCGGCATTATTTTACTGGTTGGTGATCTGCCTGATCAAAATGGCGCGGTTGATGCTTATGATATCTCATTGGTTAGAAATAATCTGGGGAAGACAGATGAAACCAGCGTGGCCAACTCCGATGTCAACCGCGACGGAATTGTCGACACCCAAGACTACTCTTCGATAATTGCCGCTTTATCAATTAAGCAGGATGAAGAATAAAATGGAAAACAACCAATCTAATAAAAAAATTTTCATCTATCTTCTGATAATGTTTTTTGCTTTTTTTATCGGAACGAGTATTTTTTTGATTTTAAATAATAAACCCCAACCGCCGTCTGAAAAGGAAACAGCGACAGCGCCAACAGTTATTCCACCAGCCGAAGTTAAATCGACCGAAGGAGCTCTAAGTTTAATCCTTGATCAAGAAGACAAAACATCATTTCCCAAGGACAAAGAAATAACGATTAATTTAGAAGCTGATTCGATGGAGAAAAATATCTCCGGTTATGATGTTGTTATATCCTATGATCCTTTGGCTTTTGAGTTTGTTAAAGCCACCTCGCTCCTTACCGATTTTAACATTTATAGTTATAAAAAAGAAAGCTATCTGGCTTTTGTAGGAACAAAGACGCTTCAGAGCCAAGCACCATCGGTTTTTGACAAGACAAAGATTATGAGTCTAATTTTTAGGCCGCTAAAAGCCGGCCAGTTTGACTTTGTTTTAAAACCCGTCATTAACAAAGACAACACCAATTTTATTACTGATGAAACCGAAACGCTCAACCCAGCTTTAAACGAATTAAAGGTTGAAATTTATTAAAAAATGAATGAAAAATCTCTTTAAAATTTTTCTATCAATCTCTACTTTTGTTTTTGTTCTTCCCTTGATTTTGAATGTTGAAGCGGCGTCTTTGAACTTTGATAAAACTACGGTATCAGTTGCCAATAGCGGTACTTTTCAGATTAGCGTTACTGTTGATCCGGCTGGTGAAGGTATGAATGGGACTGACGTCTATGTTAGTTATGATGCCTCTGTTCTTAAAGCAACCGCTGTTTCTGCAGGGTCGCTTTTTCCCTATGTTTTTAATGATATTGCCACATCAGGAAAGGTCTATATTGCGGGCACGGTAACTGATCCAGCCAGTTCGATTTCTACCTCAGGGACAGTGGCGACGATTACTTTTCAGGGTTTAAAAGATGGAACAACGACCTTGTCTTTTGACTGTTCTACCTCCAAAATCGTTAAAGACGACACCCAAGTTACTAATATTTTAAACTGTTCCCAGAACGGCAGCTGCGCGGTGACGGTCGGTAGCGGTGGAGGCACCAATCCAACGCCGACTCCCGGGTCAGGAGGACAACTTCCCACAAGCGGAGTTATTGATAATGTGATAAAATTTGCTGTACCAGGAGTAATACTATTAATATTAGGAAGTGCGTTGAGATTAGTACTTTGATAAACAGTTAAATCTTAAATGTTAAAGGTTAAATAATTCTTAAACTGTTAAATATTAAACTAATAATATTTTTCTTGTTTAACTGTTTAATCTTTAATATTTTTTTAAGATTTAATATTTAATCTTTAAGATTTTATCTTATGAATAATCCTGTTCTAACAAAAATTTTGGCAATCATAATCGGTTTAATTATATTTGTCATTCTTGTTTTTGCTGCTTTCAAGATCTTTGGCACCAGGGCGGCTGATTTAGAGCCGGCTGACGTTGTTGTTTCCAACATTGAAAAAAATTCCGCTCAACTGTCTTGGGTGACCGGAGTGGAAACCCAAGCGGTTATTGAATACGGCACTTCGCCGACAGCCTTAAATTTTTTTGCTCCAGAAGCAACCAAAGGGAAAACCCATTCGCTTGATCTGACTTTGCTTTCACCGTCAACCACTTATTATTTTGATGTTAGAATCGGCGACAAAAAATATGACAACGGCGGCGTGCCTTGGACGTTTACAACTAAAGGAGCGGAGAAATCAGTGATGCCAACGCCCTCTCCGACTACCGGCACTCAACCAACGCCAATACAAACACTTCATATTCCCGATGGAACTGAGGGTTGCACGGAAACTGACTGCGCTAAAATTAAGGAAAAATTAGGAAAAGGTTGTTCGACCCAGGACTATTTTAAATGCCTGCGGAAGCTGACGCCAACTCCGTAGAATATACTTCTATTTGTCATTTCAAAGGAGTGAAACGACTGAGAAATCTAGCGAAGCGTAATTCTTTTTTACGCTCCCAGGAGTTTATCCCGAGCGTAGCCGAGGGAGTCGCTAGATTCCTCACTTCGTTCGGAATAACAAGAAAAGGAATTATATTATTCCTCCAGTTAAGCTAAGAGGAACAAGCAGCTTAAATATGAACATTACTGTTGGTTGAAAGATACCGTTCAACATTGACGAACCTGCGATTGGTACTATTAATAAGAGCAAAAACAACATTCCCCATCTTTCTAACCCGTACCATTCTTGAGCTTTTTCTTTTGGCAAAATTCCAGCGACGATTTTAAACCCGTCCAAAGGATGAATCGGCAGTAAATTAAAAACTCCCAGAACCAAGTTCATCTGGATCATCGGCAAAAAAATAAACATACCTATAGTGATTAAAAAATTAAGTTCAAATAATATTAACAATCTTAATAGTATAGAAAGTAATATAGCCAAGATAAAGTTTGACACCGGACCGGCAATTGAGATAAGGGCCGCGTCCTTTTGGGGATTTTTTAAGTTGTAAGGATCAAACTGAACCGGTTTGCCCCAGCCAAAGCCGAAAAGGAGTAAAAACAGCATTCCCATGTTATCAATGTGAACTCGGGGATCAAGTTTTAGGCGGCCTTGAAGCCTTGGAGTAGGATCGCCGAGATAGTCAGCCACATAGGCATGGGAAAATTCATGAATAGCAATAGCGATTAATAGAGAAATTATATAAACAGCAAAAAGAAGAGGATTGGTGAATAAATAAGATAACATATTATTGTTTTTATAACTTTAATATGATATCATAAAAAACTTATGAATACCTGTTATCATTGCGGGAAAACCGTCCTTTTCGGCCGATCACATACTCACCACCGCGGTGTTGCCGGAGGCAGGTGGAAAAAACGAGCACCGAAGACCCAAAGAATTTTTAGAGTCAACTTTGTCCGCTTGTCAATCATTGAAAACAGAAAAGAAAAACGGGTTAAGCTGTGTGCCAACTGTTTAAAAAGGGTAAGAAAAGACATGAGGGACGGGAAAAAGCCGTTTGTTCAGCTCAAATCTACTTTGACGAGTTCGCCTTCTTCTTCTTTAAAAACCGGTTGATTTTGCTCGAGAGATCTTTGGGTAAAAATTACTCCCTGCAGATGATCAATTTCGTGTTGAATTATTGTGGCCTCAAAGCCTTGGAACCACTTCTTCCTCACCCCCGGAGTGAGGTCTTGGTATTCGAGTAATATTTTTTTTGCCCGTTTGACAGGGCCCCAGATTCTGGGAATTGATAAACAGCCTTCGAGCTTAACCGGTTTACGTTTGTTTTTAGTTGAACTAGTTTTAACTAGCTTTGACGAACTTTGACTAATTTTAACTATTTTCGGGTTGATAAAGACCTTGATTTTGGCTTTTTCTGACGGTTTAATGATAAAGATAGAAAGATCAACTCCGACCTGGTTGGCTGATAACCCGACACCTTTAGGATCATTTTGGGCAAGGAGGATTTTTTCCATATCGATTAGGAGTTTTTTTATTTTGTCGTCGATTTTTTCCACCCTACGGGTAGAAGATGAAAGGATTTTGTCCGGAACTGATATGATTTTGAGCATAAGATATTATATAATTTAAACACCTCCTTGTCATTCCGAAGGAGCGGAGCGACTGAGGAATCTAGTGAACGAAGTGAACGTAATTTGACTAATAAATAATATGAAGCTATCTTTATCTATCGCCACTTATAACGAGGAGAAAAATATTCACTACCCTCTGGATAGCGCTTATGATCTGGTCGATGAGGTTGTTATTGTTGACGGCGGGTCGACGGACCGAACAGCAGAAATAGCTCAATCTTACGGCAAGAAAGTCAGAATAATCAATGTTGATAATGTAAAAATGTTTCATAAAAATAAACAAAAGGCGATCGAGGCGGCCAGAGGAGACTGGATTTTGCAGTTGGATGCGGATGAAGAGCTTAGTCCAGAATTGAAGAATGAAATCAAATTAGTGACGGGGCCTGTCTCGAGTTCATTCCCGTCGGTGCTCGCTTCGAACAATACCCCTCGACTGCCTGCCTGCCGGCAGGCAAGGCGCGCCGCCGGGACCCTTTCCTTTCGACACCCGTCACTAGTGGCATACTGGTTGCCCCGCAAAAACTGGTTTTTGACGAGATTTTTGGAAAAAGGCGGACAGTATCCAGATTATACGATTCGTCTTTACAAAAACGGCGTTGCCAAATTTCCCTGTAAAGACGTTCATGAAAATGTGGAGAT
>PFOE01000004.1 GCA_002792355.1 Candidatus Roizmanbacteria bacterium CG_4_10_14_0_2_um_filter_36_35
GAAATCTTAATGAGCCTTGGTTACAATACCCAAATTAAGGCAGGAAAACTTTCCCTGGAGACAATGGAATACTTTATTCCCATTAAAAATAACGCTCCTGCTCTGCAAAAAGAATACCAAAGGTTAGAACTGGGGGAAAAGCCCGCTACGAAGGTACAAACAGAAGCTCTTGCGTCTATTCGTGCACAATGGCGGAGAGGGTGGGATTCGAACCCACGGAGAGCTTGCGCCCTCTTTAGTTTTCAAGACTAACCTGATAAACCGCTCCAGCACCTCTCCTAAAAAAATGAGGCGCGTGCCGGAATCGAACCGGCGCAGTAGGTGTTTTGCAGACACCCGCGTTTCCTCTTCGCCAACGCGCCTAAAGTATCTTTATATTTTACCTTAATAGGCAGTTTTTAACAATCAGCTTTGGTAAAATAAGATAGTAAAAAGTCCACCTATTCTTACTTCAAGTCTTTTCAGTTCTATTCGAACACGACTTGAAGAGCGAACTTAGGTGGACATAATAATCTATAAACTCGTTAATAGATTCTAATGGAGGGTTGGCCGAGCGGCTTATGGCGCAGGTTTCGAAAACCTGTGAGCGAAAGCTCTCAGAGGTTCAAATCCTCTACCCTCCGCCATGAGAATCCAACAAGTAGCGATTGCTGCGATAAAAAAAGACAATAAATTTCTTCTCACTAAAAGAGTAAAAATGGATCCTGAAGACGTCGACTATGCTCCTTTCGTCTGGCATTTGCCAGGTGGTGGTATAGAAAAAAATGAAGATGCAGAAATTTCATTAAAACGGGAAATAAAAGAAGAATTAAATATTGAGATCGATTCTTGTATTTTAGTTCCTAAAACTTTTATTGATACTCGTCGAGATTGGCAAGGAGTTTTTACTTTATTTCTCTGTAAATTAAAAGATTATAATCAAGAAATAATTTTGAACGAAGAATCGGAAGAGTATGGCTGGTTTACAATCGAGGAAGCTTCCAAACTAAAAGTCCTGCCTCATACAATTGAGATGATCAAAGAGGCGGATAAAATTAAAAAATAAAATGATATTTTTACTTTTACTATCAATTGCAGGATTAATTGATTCTATCTACTTAACCTGGGAACATTTCAATAATGTCATTCCTCCTTGTACAATCAATCATTTCCTGCCAATTCTTTCTAACTGCGGAGAAGTTTTAAGAAGCTCTTATTCTGTAATCTTCGGCATTCCTTTAGCTTTAACCGGTATTATTCAATACGGTTTAATTTTTATTATTACTCTTCTAATAATTTATAGAAAAAACGTTCTCTTCCGTTTTTGGTTGATCTGTCAAGCTTTTATTGGTGCTTTGGCTTCTTTTTACTTTATGTATCTCCAGATTTTTGTTATCAAAAGCATTTGTTTTTACTGTACTTTATCAGCCCTTATTAGTTTTACGATTTTTTTTCTTGCCTATAAAAAATTAATCAAGGAACGATTAACTATCCGTTTTTTTCTTTATGGTTTTGTATATCAAAAAATCCTTAAGCCGATATTTTTTCTTTTCGACGCTGAACTGATACATAACCTTCATGTTGATCTAGGAGAACTGCTTGGTCATGGTTTTTTAAAAAAAATTGTTGGTTGGAAGTTAAAATACACCTCAGCGCAATTAAAACAAAAACTGGCTGGCATTGACTTTCCCGGACCAGTTGGCCTGGCAGCTGGCTTTGACTATGATGCTAGACTCACTCAAATTCTTCCTTCTTTAGGTTTTGGGTTTCAGACGGTTGGAACCGTGACAAACTCTCCCTATCAAGGCAATCCTCCACCCCGCCTAGGAAGACTTCCTAAATCAAAGTCTTTAATGGTTAACAAGGGTTTTAAAAACAAAAGCGCGATAATTATTTCTCATCAGCTGAAAAACTTGCAGTTCGAGATTCCTGTTGGCATAAGTATTGGTATTACTAATTCAATAAAAATAAGAACTGTTGAAGATGAAATTAAAGACATTGTTTCTGCTTTTAAAATCTTTGAAAAAAACAGTAAAAAAAATTCTTATTATGAGCTGAATATTTCCTGTCCAAATTTAGTTAATGCCAAAGATATTAGCTTTTATCCGCCAAAAATCCTAGAACTTCTACTTTCCTCTGTTGATAGTTTAAGATTGAAAAAACCAGTTTTCATCAAGATGCCGATTGAAAAAACTAACGAAGAAATTTCTTCTATGCTAGATATTATTGTTAAATATAAATCAATTAAAGGAGTTGTTTTCGGCAATCTGCAAAAGGACAGAAAAAATCCTAGCCTTGTTTCTTCTGAAGTTAAAAAATTTAAAGCTGGTAATTTTTCCGGAAAACCTTGTGAACAAAGGTCAAACGAACTGATTAAACTAGCTTATAAAAATTACAAGAATAAACTAATTATTATCGGTTGCGGCGGAGTCTTTTCTGCTGAAGACGCCTACAAAAAAATCAAGCTCGGCGCCTCTTTAATTCAATTAATAACAGGAATGATTTTTCAAGGACCCCAACTAATTTCGCAGATAAATTTAGAACTAATTGATCTTTTGCAAAAAGACAGGTTTAAAAATATTAGTCAAGCTGTAGGACATACATTACGAGGTCAGACCTTATAAAGTATGTCCCTTAAAAAAATGAAAATAATTAACCAAACTTCAGCCGGAGGAATTGTTTTTAAGAAAATCTATCATCTAAATTGGTTAATTACTCAGCATTCCCAGCACAAGGGCTGGGTGTTTCCCAAAGGTTTAGTCGGCGATAAAGATAGTAAAGAATCAATGGAAGTAGCTGCTCTAAGAGAGGTCGAAGAAGAAGGCGGAGTCAAAGCAAAAATTGTCAATAAAAAACCAATTGAAACCCACTATGAATATATTCAAACCGCTTCCACTAAAGCTTCGGAGGTCAAAGTTAAAAAAACTGTCTACTATTTTCTTATGCAGTATATTTCCGGAGACCCGAAAAACCATGACTGGGAGATGATGAATACCAAATTTGTTACCGCCGAAGAAGTAAAAAAAACCCTTACTTACAAATCTGATCTAGAGGCTTTCGAAAAAATCTTAAAACAACTATAATTTCTCATGGAACCGCAACAAGAACGAAAAAACAAACTGGAAATATTCAAGTATAACGCTATTTTATCAGCCTTGTTTTTCTTGGGTTCGACGTTTTATCTAAGCGGTCAACTACCCAACTATAATTTTACCAAATATACCATCTCTCAAATGAGTTATTTTTTGAACTCAAACCAATTGTCATTTTTCAATCTGCTTTTTATTATTAAGAGTCTCTTAGATCTAAGTTTTACCGCTTATGTTTTTAAAAAATTTGAATTAAAACTTAATGCTTTGACATCTGCTATCTGGCTTATTGCCGTTTTATCTTTTGGATTAATCGGATTCTTTCCTGTCAATAAATTTTTCGTTATTCATTGGCTTTTAGCCGGAGGTTTATTTATTTTTTGGACAATTTCTGAACATGTTTTTGCAAAACTTACTAAAAGTAAAGGTTTTCTCTATTTATCAAACAATCTGATATTGATTCAAGCAATAATAATTCTTTTGTTTTTTACCTTTAGTAAAATAAACGCTATCTTTGAAATAATTTATTTTCTTTTGGCGCTTTTTTGGCAGGTAATATTTATCAGTAGGTACTTGTGAGCGGTGGAAGGGATTCGAACCCTCGACCTCTTCCTTGGCAAGGAAGCATTCTACCGCTGAACTACCACCGCTAACCTTAATATTCTACCAAAGCCCGCTGTAAAATCTCAATCGATCTTTTGAGATCGTGGATATTGAGAACGTAGGCAATTCTTACTTCGTTTTTCCCCAACCCGGGAGTCGCATAAAATCCGGCGGCCGGAGCAAACATTACCGTTTCATTATTTAGTCGAAAATCAGTCAACAACCACTTACAAAAATCCTCACTATTTTTAACCGGTAGTCTGACAATTGTGTAAAAAGCCCCCTCTGGTTTTTCCAGAAAAACCCCTTTAATTTTTTTTAATCCGTAATACAAGATGTCCCGACGTTTTTGATATTCTTTTTTAACCTCTTTAAAATAACTTGGCGCGACTTCGGTTAATTTTTCGGCGATTTTTTGATCGACATAACCCGACGACAACCTTCCTTGAGCAATTCTCAGGACGCCAGCCATCACGTCATTGTTGAGAGAAACAAGCTTTCCCAGCCTGGCTCCGCAAAGACTATAGCGCTTGGAAAGGCTGTTAAGAAGGATCGTCTGTTTAGGAAGTTTCTTCATATAATCTAAAATAGAAACGTGTTTCTTGCCGTCATAGACAAACTCTCGATAAACCTCGTCTGAAATTAAAAACAAATTATGTTTTTTAGCCAGATCGACCAACGTCTCCATTTCTTCTTTGGAATAAACCGTTCCTGTCGGATTGGAAGGATTACAAATTAAAATTGCCTTGGTTTTTTTGCTGATTTTTTTCTCTATCTCTTTTTTATCTGGAAGATGAAAACCGTTCTCACCATATGTCCTAACCGGGATTAACTTAATCTGGTTGACAGCTGCATAAGAATTATAGTTAGTGTAAAAAGGCTCAAAGACAATCACTTCGTCACCTGTTTCACAGGTGGCAAAAAAAGCCATTGAAATCGCCTCTGATCCTCCGGTTATCACCTGAATATTTGCCGTATGAATGAAATTAAAACCAAGCTTGTTGTAATAATAAACTAAGGATTCTAAAAATTTCAGTTCGCCTTGGGACTGCCCGTAAGGAATCGGATTTCCCGACCATTTTTTCAAGACGTCAATCATTACTTCTGGCGTTTTTATATCCGGATCGCCGATATTCAGGTGATAAACTTTGATTCCCTGCTTTTTGGCCTTATTGGCGTAAGGGACGAGTTTTCTAATTGGAGAGGAAGGAACAACGCAGTAAACGAGCAGAAACTTTTGTTTTTGTCATATATGTTTACACCTTAAATTTTTTTACAAAAATTTAAGGTGCGTTTATACAAACTTGCTCGAAATTATTTTATCAAAGGCGGATAGACAAAACAATCGCTAAACTTTTTCCCAACCTGCGACACTTCGCGCTTCTTTTTGCGACATGACGAGTTTCAAAACTGGGGGCTGGGGACTTCCACAGCGCTGACGACCAGAGCCGACCATTAAGGGGGTTTGCCACTGGGGGGCTTGGTTGTCTGGGAACTGGGAAACTTCTAGCGTTAGACCAGACAACCGGCCAACCTGTCAGTCAGCCGGACATCCGACCAACCCAACCCTTCGACTTCACTCAGGGTAAACCAACCAACTAGCCACTCTGTCAGCCGGCCAGACTTTCAACCACGCCACTGGCTTTGTGCCCTCGCTCCCACCCGACTGAGTCGGGATCTGTTCGAGCTTCTTTCCGCCTCCGCTTCGGGACGTCGGACGTCCCTTCGCTCCGGCTGTTTTAGAGACCTCCTCAGTTTTTGGGGAATCGGTAGGAAAACAGGGAGGGAAAGAATTGGGTGACTGGCAAGCAGTCACCCTTTGACCGGAAGTTACTCAACCGATCAAGAACAAGAAATTTTAATTTCGGTCGTCTTTCTTTGTCGTTCGGTTCACAGTTGTATAAGGTTCCCTCTCTCTGTCGAAAGACTCCCTTTATAAAACTAAAGTTAAGGCAGACTGGGGAATAAGGAATATGGTCGAAAGAAAATGCCCGTCCCTAAATCTTAACCAACCTTTGGGGAATACTTGAAGAAGTTGCCTCTACCTTTCTCTCTCAGTTGATTTGGGATATCAAACCAATAAGGATAATCTTAATCCAAATCAACTCAGAGAGATATAGTTATAGTTTGTTTCTGTAGTTGGGTAGATCAAAGGTTATCGGGACTCGCTCCATTGCGGGTTACAAGTTCTTAATCAAAACCTAACCCGCAATCGAGCGGTATTTTG
>PFOE01000109.1:0-8411 GCA_002792355.1 Candidatus Roizmanbacteria bacterium CG_4_10_14_0_2_um_filter_36_35
ATTGTCAATGTGCGGTGGACTCGACCGGACTTGAACCGGTGACCTTCGCATTGCAAATGCGATGTTCTAGCCAGCTGAACTACGAGCCCAGTCACAATATCAAATCTCAAATATCAAATCCAAGTTAAAATCTTAAAGTTTTATCTTTAAGGTGTTTTTGATTTTTGATCTTTAATTTTTGATATTTCTTATGTAGGCTGTTCGGAGTGCAAGTTGTGCATCCAATGGTGCCTTTAGGAATGCAAAATTTTCATTGGTAACAACAATTATAATACGCACTCATTAAATGTCAATAGGCAATTTAAGTTAATACGCTTGACTTAGGAAGAAAACTTCCCTATATTTTTTTCAATGGTTAAAAAAGACATTGTCTGGTTCGAAGAGGTAGGAAAAGATGATATCGGACTAGTTGGAGGAAAAGGCGCTAATCTGGGCGAGATGATTAATGCCAAATTGCCTGTTCCTTACGGATTTATTGTCACTTCCTCTGCCTATTTTAATTTTATAAAGGAAGCCAATCTTAAAGGAAAAATTTCAGCTTTCCTAAAATCTTTAAACTATGAAAATCCAAACGAATTACATCAGGCATCAGTTCAAATAGTAGAGTTAATCAACAAGGCCGTTCTACCAAACGGACTAGTCAGAGAGATTATCAGGTATTATGACGATTTACCAACTAAAGAAAACCATTTTTATCACCGGAAAAATAATTTGTTTAAAAAAGGTCTGAATAAGGTTAAGTCTCTGTATAATCCACCCATAGTGGCAGTCCGTTCATCAGCCACCGCCGAAGATTTGCCTGGTGCCTCTTTTGCCGGTCAACAGGAAACTTTTCTCAATGTCCGTGGAGAAGCCCATTTATTAATAAAAATCAAAGAATGCTTTGCCTCGCTTTTTACAGAAAGAGCTATCTACTATCGCCATGAACAAAAATTTGATCATGAAAAAATCGGACTGGCAGCTGTTGTTCAGCGGATGGTTGAGTCGGAAAAATCAGGGATTGCCTTTTCTATTGATCCTGTCACCAATGATAAAAACAAAATTGTCATCGAAGGCATTTTAGGTTTAGGAGAATATATTGTTCAGGGAAAAGTGACTCCCGATCATTTTGAAGTAAGCAAAAACTCTTTTATCATAACCAAAAAAGAGATAAAAAAACAGACAGTCAAAATGGTCAAATCTAATATTTCTAATAAAGAAGTAAGACTGGGTAATGAAGGAGGCCGGCAGAAAATTTCTGACGAAGAAGTAATAAAAATTGCTCTTTTAGTTGCTGAGATAGAAAAACATTATTACTTTCCGCAAGATATCGAATGGGCAATAGAAAAAAATAAAATCTATATTACTCAATCTCGACCTGTCACGACAACGCAAAAATCAGTAATTTCCAATAACAAATTTCCCAGCAAGCCTCCAATTTCCAATGACAAGTTTCCAATTCTCACTGGGTCTCCGGCCTCTCCAGGAATTGGCGTAGGTCCGGCGAAAATTATTTTTTCTCCAAAAGAAATTGGAAAAATCAGATCAGGAGACGTTTTGGTCGCTCCCCAAACAAATCCCGACTATGTTCCTGCGATGAAAAAAGCCACCGCTATTGTGACTGAAAAGGGCGGCAGGACTTCCCACGCAGCCATTGTTTCCCGAGAGCTGGGAATACCGGCAGTAGTTGGCGCCGACCGGGCGACAAAAATCCTCAAAGAGGGTGGCGTGATTACGGTTAACGGTGCGACCGGCGAGATTTTTAAAGGTAAGGTTCTGCAAAAATCCAAAATCCAAAACCCAAAATTCGAAACAAAAAAATTACAAACAGCCACTAAAATTTACACTAATTTAGCTCAACCTGATGAAGTTGTTAAAGTGGCTAAAATGCATGTAGACGGGATAGGACTTCTACGTGCTGAATTCATCATTGCCGATATCGGAGTTCATCCAAAACTATTTATTAAACAAAAAAAAGAAGCCATCTTTATCAATAAGTTAGCCAGGGATCTTTTAAAATTTGTTTCTGCATTTTCTCCTCGGCCGGTTATCTATCGAGCGACAGATTTTAAGACTAATGAATATAGAAACTTAATCGGCGGTAAGGAGTTTGAACCGCACGAAGAAAATCCAATGTTGGGTTTTAGAGGTGCCTATCGTTATATTGTTAATCCAGAAGTCTTTAATCTCGAGCTATTGGCAATTAAAAAAATCTGGGAAAAAGGCTATCGGAATCTTCACCTGATGATTCCGTTTGTTCGAGTTCCTTGGGAGTTGATAAAAATAAAAAGTTTAATAGAAAAGTCGGGTTTGTTTAACTACCATGAATTTAAACTTTGGATTATGGTCGAAGTGCCGTCGGCGGCTTTGAACCTAGAAGAATTTATTAAAGTTGGCATTGATGGAGTTTCTATTGGCACCAATGATCTGACGATGATGCTGCTTGGTGTTGATCGCGATAATGAAGAAGTCGCTCAGGTCTACGACGAGCGAACTCCGATTGTCTTAAGTTTATTAGAATATATAATCAAGACATGTCAAAAACATGGGATTACTTCTAGTATCTGCGGTGAAGCGCCTTCAGACTATCCGGAAATCGTGGAGAAATTAGTTAAAGCTGGTATCACTAGTCTATCAGTTACTCCTGATGTGATTGATAGAACTAGACAAATAGTTTTTGATATTGAAAAAAAGCTCTTCCAGTCCAAAAAAAAATGACCGACATAATACCTTGATTTGTTGATCATCCTGAGGGAATTATATACCGAAGGAACCTATTAATTTAAACCTACCTTTTTAATTTAACTTATATTAAAATAGAATTTATATGTCGACCATTAAAAAAATTACTGCTTCCGAAATCATTAACTCACGTGGCTATCCGGCTATTTTTGGCAAATTGATTTTAGATGATGGTCAAGAGGTTATCACAAGTATTCCTTCTTTTGAAACAGTTGGTGATTATCAATCGCGGGAGCTTCGGGATAATGATAAAAACCGCTATAATGGCAGAGGAGTCACTCAGGCTGTTTCTTATATCAATGAACTCCTGGGTCCGAAGCTTCAAGGCGTATCACCAGTGAAACAACTAGAAATTGACAATTGGCTTATTAAAGCCGATGGAACAAAAGATAAAAACCGTTTAGGAGTCAACACCTTACTGACAATATCTTATTTAGTAGCTCGCGCCGGCGCTTACGAACAAAAACTTCCTCTTTTTAAATACATCAACTCTTTTTTTGAAAAATTTTTTCCTCCTTCAGTTTCTTTAGAAAAACTACCTTCTCCGATTTTTACTTTATTAATCGGCGGCAAGCACGGTCAGATTGACCTTGATTTTAAAGAGTTTCAGATAATTCCTTCTTCCTCTTTTTTCTATTCTCAATCTTATCAGGCGGGTGTTGATCTTTATCATTTACTTCGCGAACTTTATAAGTTTAATTTTTCGTTTAACCTTGATGTTATTGAAGCGATTAAGGAAACCGTTACCAAAAAAGGATTAGCTTTTAGTCGAGATATTTTTTTGGGAATTAACTTTGGTGCTTCTTCTTATCAAACTGGCAGTCGTTATTTAATTAAAGATAAACAACAGTCTGTATCGGCAGAAGAATATTTGAATTTTATTGATAAGTCGATTATAAAAAGATATTCACCTCTTATTATTACTGATCCTCTTGCTAACGAAGACTGGCAAAACTGGCAAAAACTAAATAGTTCTATTTCCAAAGAAATTTATTTAACAACTGACGAGTTAATAGGATCAAATAAAGAAAGATTGGAAAAAGTAATTAAGGAAAAAATCTGTTCCAGCGTTACCATTAGACCGAGCCAGATTGGAACAATAACAGAGACGTTTGGTCTTATCGATATAGCAAGGAAAAATAAATTGAGTTACCAGATATCGTCAGATTTTGGCGAGACAGATGACAGTTTTATCGCCGATTTTAGCGTCGGCGTTGGTGCTGATTTTGTCAATTTCGGCCCGCCGGTTCATGGCGAGAATGTGGCAAAGTATAATAGATTGCTGGAGATAGAGAG
This sequence comes from Candidatus Roizmanbacteria bacterium CG_4_10_14_0_2_um_filter_36_35, assembly GCA_002792355.1. GTDB lineage: Bacteria > Patescibacteriota > Microgenomatia > UBA1406 > GWC2-37-13 > GWC2-37-13. The sequence goes on from PFOE01000109.1 coordinate 4,018, forward strand.
AGAAATTAAAAATCACAAATAACAAATTAATTTTGTCATTTGAAATTATGATAGGCAAACTCAAAGGTAAGCTATCAGAGGTTTCCGGAAACGTGGGTCTGATTGAAACTGCAGGCGGTGTCTTTTACGAGGTTTTTCTCACCCCCTTCCTCATATCCCACATTCCCCCCAAATCCCCCATTGAAATCTACACTTACCTCCAAGTACGAGAGGATGCCCTAGTTCTTTTCGGTTTTCAGACTAAACAAGAATATAATTTTTTTAAACTACTTTTAACCGTTTCCGGCGTCGGTCCGAAAACTGCTTTTAATATCATTTCTTTTATTAAGGTTGAAGAGCTTATTAAGGCTGTGAAAGGCAATGAGGTTGATTCTTTGACACAGATACCTGGTTTGGGTAGGAAAACAGCGATGAAGATTATTCTCGAACTGTCAAGCAAATTAAAGTCTGAATTTGATATGAAAAATATGATTGTGTCAGAAGATGACAAGATTGTAGTTGATGCTTTGGTTTCTCTTGGCTATAAATCTCATGAAGCCAGACAAATGCTGGCAAAACTTCCGAAGAATCTAAGTGTTGAAGAAAAAATAAAAAAAGCTTTAAAAATTTCTACAGCTAAAAAATATTAATTTAATTTCCTCTTCCGGGAGTAGGTTTAGGAATAGGTAGGTTTTCTGGATCGATAGCTCCTCCTTGTTCCCATCCATCATGGCGGGTTGGTATTTGACTACCATCATGACCACTACCTTCAGGAGTTGGAGGAGTAATACTTTCACTACCAGGATGAGGTCGACTAGGAGGATTAATCACGGGTCCAATTGGACCTTCTTGATCTTGTAAGGAATACCTTAACATAATAAATATATTAGACTATTATTTTACAAAACGCAAATAATAATAGTTATAGTGTTATAATAATTACAATGGTTACTAATCAAAAAGAGGAGAATCTGCGGCCGCAAAAGCTTTCCGATTATATAGGGCAAGAAAACGTTGTGAAGACTCTTAAGTTATTCATCGATGCTGTCAATAAACGGGGAAAGGTTTCAGAACATATACTTTTTTATGGTCCTCCGGGTATCGGTAAAACAACTTTAGCTTATATAGTGGCAAATGAACTTAAAGGTGAAATCAAGGTCACCTCAGGGGCTACAATCACAAAAACAGGCGATTTAGCAGCTATTCTGACTAATCTGAAAGACAACGACGTTTTGTTTATTGACGAAGTTCACCGATTACCCAAACCGGTTGAAGAGATGCTCTACCCGGTTATGGAGGAATATTCCTTAGACATAATTATCGGTAAAGGTCCGTCAGCACGGACAGTTAGACTGCCTGTTCCCAGAATCACAATTATCGGTGCCACAACAAAATTAGCTTTGTTATCTGCTCCTCTTCGCGATCGTTTCGGATTACTATTAAGAATAGATTATTATAATAATGATGAAATCGAAAAGATTATCCTTAGATCGGCAAAAATTCTCAATATTCCGATCACCAAGCAAGCTGCTTCCCAAATCTCCCTAAGATCCCGGAAAACCCCAAGATTAGCCAATAGAATTCTTAAGAGGGCGCGCGATATCCTTGAGGTTGACAAGCATATTCAGATTGATGACCGGCTTTTGAAAAAACTGTTCCATTTGCTTGAAATTGATGAAATTGGTTTAATTGATATTGATAAGGCGTATTTGAGTATACTATCAGAAAAATTTAACAATCAGCCTATTGGTGTAGAAACTATTGCTTCAGCTCTTTCAGAAGACGTTCGCACCGTCGAAGAGTTCATCGAACCTTATCTTTTGCGAATCGGTTTTTTGAAAAAAACTTCCCGAGGCCGTAGCCTTACATCTAAAGCTCTTAAGCATCTGAACATCGGCGGCCAGATTGTTTTTGAATAACTATAATTAATTATAGTCTGTTGATTTCATGTTTCATTGACTGAAGCTAATAAATAGATGGCATATGTAGAAAAATTTATTATCGTAATCCTCTAAAGTATCTATTTTGTTAAATATAATCTATAGACATCTCTTTAATCCTCTGCAATTAATTATAGTATGACGAGAATTTCCAAATTTCCGGTTCAAGACAATGTTTTAGAGAAATTATTTGACTTGCTTTTTGAAGTTCTCGGAAATCAGGAAGATCAAGAGGAATTTTCTAAAGTTATCTATGATTTATTATCTCCTACAGAAAGAATTATGGTCGCAAAAAGAGTTGCCATAGTTTATCTTCTTATGAAAAAGATTGATTACTATAACATTAGCGACGTTTTAAAAGTAACTCCAAATACAATTGCTAAATTCCAGGCAATAAGGAAAAAAAGCAAAGGAATAGTCAAATCTCTAAAACACATTGTTAGAAATGAAAAAATTGCTAATTTTTTTGAAAAATTATTTTTAGAAATATACAGGCCTGGAGTTTATGGAGTTAATTGGAAGTCTGCTTGGAAACATAAAATAGATTATGAACGTAGAAAAAGACGTGGAATTTAGTTTGATTCACTATAATTAATTATAGTGACACTTTAGGAATTTTTAAGTGTCAATTTCTTTCCGCCTTAAAAATTAAAATACCCCCTGCTTTGTACTTTGAAGTTTTTTGGAGATATTTTTTTCCAAACTGGTTTATTTCCCAGGTATTCAACGTTAAAGGCTCTAAGTTGTTTATTTTTGTGAACAAAAGCAGTATATCCGACTTTGAATATTCAAATTCTGATAAAGGAGTAAAACCGTATTTCTGAAAGAAATATCTATATTCAAAGCCGACAATTGCGTTAGGGTCGGCAATCATGACGACATTAAATCGAGAATTTTTTTCTACTAAATGTTTTTCTATGGTATATTTTACTGCAGTTTCAAAAGGTTCAGGCACGATAGTCGACTTCTTATAGATATCTTTTGGAAAAAATAAAATTTCAGTAACAAACAGCAAAACTATCAGTATTTTATAACGTGACTCTAACAGCAAAATAATAATTATAAAAAAAATAAAAAAAGCTGTCGGATAAAGATAATGAGAAGCCAATTGATACTGGATTAAAAAAGAGAGGATTAACAAAGCCAAAAAGCCGATGAAAATTAGAAAAAAACTCTTTTTTGACTTTTTCTCAAAAAATTGGATTATGGCAATGAGGAACAAACTAATAATCGGATTAATTAAAATAAGAGGCTGGATTTTACCAGATAAAAAAAAGAAGTTTTCTATAAAATTTTTTTTAGCTGAATCTCCATTAAGAATATTTTTATTTTCTATCCAGGAAAGATAAGACCTGTCCAGAAACGTATTTTTTAACATCACAAAATTATGTTTTATTTCAAAAACCAATAAAGGTAAAAACGAAATCGCTATGCCTAGAAAAAAATATAAAGAATAAATTTTTTTATTTAGCTTAGAAAAAATTAATATGTAGATCGGTATCAATAGAAGAAGATTCAAAAACCCGAAATTAATTATTACCCCAAAGACAAGTCCAAGGATTAAAACTGTCAGCGGTTTTTCTATTTTATTAAAATAGACGTAAGTGAGAATTATAAGAAGAAAGGCAATATGGGTATTGGAGACACTCGGGTTTCTCGCTGAAAATAAAAAAATGGGAACGAGAGTAAGAGATAGTGACGATATGATTGCCTGCCACAACAGGTATTTTTTTTTGGCGTTAACAAAAAAATAACAAATCGCCAATACAAAAAGCAAGGCGTTGAAATAAACAATCGACATAATTTTAAAACCTGACAGTAAAAAAACCGGAACGAATAGATAGTAGTAATAAGGTGCTGGATAGAGTCCTCCAAATGAAAGTTTCGGTCCAAGAAGGGTAAAATGTCCTTGAGAGATTTTCAGTATTTCAAATAGGTCTCTGGCAAAATCAGAGTGAAAGATGAGAGCATCGTTTAAACGAAAACCGATAATAGAAAAAATAATTAAAGCAAAAATAAATATCATTTTAGTTGGTAGATATCACAGCTACCGAGGCAGCCTTGATAAACTTTAGTTAACACAAAATTATCTGTCAGTTCTTTTATTTGTTTTGGCCATTGGCTGGGAACATTCGATTCATAGTAATGGCTGATATAGATCTTGTCTCCGGCCAATAGCAGTTTCTTATAACCAGCGGCAATATCTTCTCCTCCAATGACATTTTGTAAAAGCTTGGGTTCCAGCCAATAAAATTCCTGCCAAGATGATATCGGTAGAGTTTTATATTTTTTATTAGAAAACATTTCGACGTAAGGAGCCGGTAAAAAAGTTCCTATATAGATAGTTTTGGAACTAAATTTTTCAGTAAACTTATTAAATGTTTTTACAGCTTCATAATTCCAAGGAACCTCCCTGTGTCTTAAATTCAGTCCAATCTGTTTTTTAAAGGTGATTATTGCTCTTTCGTTTTCCTT
>PFOE01000109.1:8434-8627 GCA_002792355.1 Candidatus Roizmanbacteria bacterium CG_4_10_14_0_2_um_filter_36_35
TTTTCCTTATAACCCTGATTTTTTAGAAGTAAGGATAAGATTATCACTATTGACATAAATAAAATTGCCCACCCATTATTTATTCTTAAAGAAATATATTGAATTAAAAAACCTGTAAAAATAAGGTAAACAGGCAGAATAGCAATAATATAACGCAGGTCCTGAACCACAAAAAAAGACATAAATAAGACAA
>PFOE01000023.1 GCA_002792355.1 Candidatus Roizmanbacteria bacterium CG_4_10_14_0_2_um_filter_36_35
TCTCTGATTATTTCCGGACTCACGCTTGTTGTCGTCTGTCCTTTTTTTAGGTTATACTCTTCTTGTTTCTGCGTTAATTCGCTTTGAATTTCACCTATCTTTGATTTTAATATTCTCGACTTTACTTTATCTCCTTTTTTATCTGATTCAATCATCTCTTGAGTCAGTTCTTTGATCCTTGAATCTAATGATTTGATCTCTTCTGGAAGTGAAATTAATGGCAGACGAACAGCAGCAGCTGCTTCATCAATCAGATCAACCGCTTTATCCGGTAAAAATCTGTCTCCTACATAACGTTTGGATAAACGTACCGCTGCATCAATCACCTCTGCTGGGATTTTTACGCGGTGAAAAGCCTCGTACTTATCTTTTATTGCCGTCAGCATTTTTATTCCTTGTTCCTCAGTTGGCTCCGGCACTAAAATCGGCTGGAAACGACGTTCCAAAGCTGGGTCTTTTTCAATATACTTTCTATATTCTGTCAAGGTGGTGGCGCCGATTAATTGAATCTCTCCCCTGGCTAAAGACGGTTTTAAAAAATTAGAAGCATCCAAAGACCCTTCGCCACTGGCTCCGGCGCCGACGATATTATGGATCTCATCGATAAATAAAATAATCTGTCCGTTTGAAGCCTTTACCTGTTCTATTAAATCCTTCATTCTTTCCTCAAACTCTCCCCGATGAGAAGCGCCGGCCAAAATACTCATTAAGTCAAGTTGAAGAATTCTTTTATTGAGTAATGGTTCGGGAACTTCTTTGGTGACTATTTTTTGTGCCAATCCTTCAACAATCGCCGTCTTGCCAACACCTGCTTCTCCAACCAGTGACGGATTGTTTTTGGTCCTTCGGGAAAGAATGTGAATTACCCGTTCGATCACAGGAGAACGTTCGACAACCGGATCAAGCAGGCCTTGGGATGCCTTTGCCGTCAGATCAATCGTATATTCTTCTAGGGCTTTTTTATTTTTTTCTGCCTGTTGTTGTTCTTCAGTCAATCCTTCCTTTTTACCAGTGACTTTTTTATTTAAATCTTCTTTCCGGACGCCTAATTTAGCCAAAATTCTGGCGCCGGCGCCTTCACCTTCTTCATACAATGCTAAAAGAAGGTGCTCAGGAGCAATAAACTCAAAGCCGAGCCGGCGGGCAACTACTAAGGCATTGTCAATAATTCTTTTTATTCTCGGCGAGACCTGCACCGGCCGGTCAACCGTGCCTCTTTTATAAATTTTGTTGAGTTCATCTTGGATTAACTGAGGTTGAATCTTCAATTCAATAAAAAGATTGTAGATTTCGCTATCTGTTGTTAAAGCATATAAGAGATGTTCGCTGTCAATAAAGTCTCCTTTTAACTCTTTTGTTTTAGTAGTCGCTGCCATCATTACTCGGTTAGAACGTTGAGTTAAGTGGGTCATGAGATCGAGATTGGTGTTTGGTTGCCCGCCTACCGGCGAGGCAGGTTGGTGACTAGTAATTGGTTGTTGAGGAATCGGTTGATTAATTGGTTTTGCTGGCACATTAGTATTATTGTCATCGCGAGGAGGAAGATCCCTCACTTTGTTCGGGACAGGCTCCGCGATCCCTGTCTTGCCGGCAGGCAGGTCTTGCTTAGGTTGAGATTGCTTCATCCCGCCGCTGGCGGGATTCGCAATGACATTTTGCCCTTGCCCGTTCGGCGCTACCGGATTTACCGTAGCCGAAGTCACTCCATTCCCACTTGTATTACTAGTTGGTTTTTTTATAAAATCAAAGAAGTTGGCCATAGTTCCATTATATGAGAAAAGTAATCGTTATTGCAATAGGTGTTTTGTTTTTTTTATTTATTGTTCTTTTTGTAATATCTCGCGTAAAAACTTCTCAACAGTCTAATCAAACTGGCCCTACTCCAACTACCTTCTTCATCGATAACCAGTCAGCAAAAATCAACAGTCAGCAAAATCAGCGAATTATAAATAACGCCTTGCCTTTGACGCCATACGAAAATGAAAACTTTCGTTTTGACTATTCGACTTCCTTAAATCAATTGGTCGTCCAGGAAAAAACACTTCAAGCCAAAGAAAAATTCAGTGAATGGGCGATGCAAAACGGTCTCACCGAACTAGCCGATAACCCAGAATTGGTTGTTTTCCAAGGTCAATCACCAATCTCCGATAATTTTACTACTCCAACTTCGGCCGAAGTTAACCAATCACCAACCACCAATAACGAATCACAAACTACAAATAATAATCAATCTCCAACTCCAACTTCAGCAGACAATAATCAACAAATATATTCATATCCATTTATTAATGAATTTCTAAATATTTTTTCGAAGCTTAGACAAAATATAGGACAGGTAACACCAACCCCAACTTCTAGTTTAGGATCTCCTAGTCCGTCTTCTATTACCAATCCGCCAGCTGGCGGACATCCTCCAACTTCCGGATATATGTATTATGCTCAATGCAACGGCTACGGCGGTATCTCTCTTCCCTCTGGCTGTACTCTCTGTAATGCTGGTTGCGGTCCGACGACCGTCGCTATGATCGCTTCCTCTTTTGTTAGCGCTGATTACGATCCTAAAATAATAGTTGATATGTATCAGTCTCGTGGGTATGGACTAGGTTGTGCTGGTTCAGATTATTATGATGCTCATTCATTGCTTGAAAGTTTGAGTGTAAAAACAACAGATTATCTTATCTTTAACCTTGAATCGGCTGATCAGGTCGTTTCCGATTTAAAAAACTATCTTGCTGCCGGCTGGACTTTTTTTACCCTGGCAAACTTTAGGGAAAATGGCGGCGGACATTTTTTCTGGATTACCGACATTGATGAAGCTGGTAACGTCTGGGCTTATGATCCGTATTACGGCCGTTTCCAAGCCCCGCCTTTAAATGAAAACAGCCGTTACCCGTTTCCGAAGTATAGAGTCGCATTTGGAGTTAAAAAATAGGACGCTGGATACTTGAAGTTTGAAGTTAGATAAGGAAGTTAGAAACTAGAAGCTTGAAAATAAAATTCAAGTTCCAAGATTCAAGTTTCACAATCAAGTTTCCAGTTTCTAGCATCAAGCGTCAACAATTTAGTAAACTATAAATATGAATCCGCCTAATATAAAAATTTACTTGATGATTTCCGGAGCGCTTATTATTCTTTTCTTAATTGTCACCTTTGTTCCTTTTGGTAAACGAGGCGCTAACAACCAACAGCCTAGCACTATTTTCCCTACTCCGACTTTATTCGAAGTCAACCAGCCACCGATAACCAATCCGCCAGATGGCGGACCATCTCCAACAATAAAACCGGCTGACTTTACCGGAGTAAAAGAAGAGGAAATGCCTCCAGAAACGGCTAAAATTTCTTTACAAAAACAGGATTTAAGAAGCAAATTACCGCTTAACCTGTCAACTTTTTCAATCGGCTTTGACTACGCTGAAGATAAATTCGTCGTTACTCTAAAAGATCCAAAAGACCAATCGAGAACTGAATTTGAAAACTGGAGAAAAGCTAACTACGCTGCTTTAGTAATAACGCAGTTCAATTTTAGATAATCAAAATTATTTGACGCTAGATACTAGACGCTCGAAACTGGATAATGAAACTCGAAGTTAGAAGCTTGAAAAAATATTTGTTATCATCAAATTATGATTAAGTCATTTCGCGATCTAGAAGTATATCAAGAAAGTTACAAACTAATGATTATAGTTCATCAGAAAGTAAAAGAATTTCCTATTTACGAGAAAATGGATTTGGCCTCGCAGATGAGACGAGGATCAAAATCAATACCAGCTAATATTGCTGAAGGCTGGGCGAAGAGAAATCATGAAAAAGAATTCAAAAAACATCTTGATATAGCAATAGGTTCAGCAAACGAAATGGAAGTTCATATAGAAACGGCGAGAGACTTAATTTATTTAAATAAAGATTTTTGTGAAGAAATCCTTAAAAGATATAATATTTTAGGCAGAAAGCTATTTAAGCTTAAAAAGAACTGGAAGACGTTTTGAGATTGACGCTGGATAATAGAGGCTTGAAACTAGATAAAGAAGCTGGAATACTAGAGACTTGAAAAAATAAAAATTCAAGCTTCAAGATTCCAACTTCCTAGTCTAGTTTCTAGCATCAAGTATCAAGCGTCAAAAACTTAGTTGATTTTTTCTCATCTTTTCCATTACAATCAAACTATGCTCCTTTCCCCTCGTGTCATCCCGAGCGAGCGAAGCGAGTCGAGGGATCTAAAAAATATGATTGGTTATATTAAGTATCTGAAAAAAATCTTTTCCATTGCTAAAAAAGTTTTTCTTGTTATCACGGTTTACTTCGTCGTCATCTCGCTTTTCATGTACTTTTTCAATAAAGACCGTCCAAAAGTAACCTACGACCCGATCCAAAATAACCGCCAAGAGATCTATAAAGTCATTAATGACAAAAAACTCAATTCAACCAAAGAAGGAAAATTATCAATTACCATTTATAGATCAATATTGTGCGGTGTAATCGGTGAAGGTTGTACTAATAATTCTAAAGACGGTCAAACAAATTATAAAAACAGCCTTAGCGGTTTTATTACAGAATTAATTACCTTACCTTATGTAAATCCGCCTGCGTCGGGGATTTTTTGGGCAAAAAATGGTTTAGAAAACGCAGGATTTATTCCAAAAACACAGGCTGCCGGAATAGGTTTTAATTCTTTATCCGTCTTCATGCCGATTTGGAAAGCGATGAGAAATCTTTCCTATCTTATCCTTGTATTAATTATAATTATTATAGGATTTATGATTATGTTTCGAATGAAGTTAAATCCCCAAACAATAACCTCTGTTGAAAATGCCTTGCCAAAAATTATTGTCACTTTAATATTAATTACTTTTTCATATGCTATTGCTGGTTTTATGATCGATCTAATGTATTTAATTATTCTTGCCGGAATCGAGATTATCGGAGTCCCATTCGGTTTAGATATTGCTTCTTATCAGAAAGACATTTTAACTTCAAATATATTTGGCTATATTTTTACTGGGAAAAACATAGGTATTTATTTTAGGTCGGTCTTCGGCATAATTCGAATACTTCCATGGGAAATACAGGCTATACTTGGCGCAATTTGGACCGCTTTAACCTTTATATTAGCAATCAGGTTTATCACACCTTTGGGTCCATATCTTGCTGGTTTATTTGGAAAGCTAGAAGCAATGCTAACCGTTTTTGGCGCAGGTGTAACAATTAATATAGGAGAATGGGCTGCCTATTTCATAGCTGGCATAGTGGCTGTAATCGTTGCTTTTGCTTTTTTAATATTAATAATAATTGCTATAACGCTTTTTACCCTCTTATTTCTTGCCTTTAGAATAGCGTTTCTCTTACTTTCTTCTTTAATACAACTTATTTTGTATATAATGCTCGCCCCTCTTATTATTATGACTGAAGCTATTCCTGGCCAATCAAGTTTTAGCAGTTGGATCAAAAATATCATTGGCAATTTAATTGTTTTTCCATCAGTAATATTTTTAATTATGATATGCAATGGTATAACACAGCTTTATAGTGTTAACGCAGCTGTTTTTACCCCTCCTTTTTTAGCTAATTGGTATCCTCAGACAATAGCGCCAATAATCAGTGCTGTTATTCTTCTTATGATTCCTGATTTGGTGCAAGGATTAAAACAAGCAATAATAGGTAAGGGCGGTCTGCAAATACCAGCAAGTCCTGCGGTTTTATTTGGAGCTGCTGGAACAA
>PFOE01000014.1:0-7928 GCA_002792355.1 Candidatus Roizmanbacteria bacterium CG_4_10_14_0_2_um_filter_36_35
GAACCCACAGTCTAACCCTTACCAAGGGTTTGTTTTGCCACTAAACTATCCGGGCAAAGCGTCCTTTATTATACAAAAATTATTTACAAATATTTTTTTTTATTTCTTCTTGTTTATCTTGGGGAAGCTTTTTGATCTGTTCAATAATCGGCTCTGTGGCTTTATCGATTATTAAATTAGAGACGGCGTCTGCTGATTCTGAAGCAATCTTTCTTATAAAATTTGTCGTTTCGCCGAGGACATCGTTGGCTAAACTTTGTGACTGGTCAATGAAATTATTTATCGTCTTTTCGGCGTCTTTGGAAGTTTTCTTTGCTTCTGCTTCCAGAGATAGAACCTGTTCGTTTTTGTTTTTTGCTCGCTCGGCAATCATTCTATTAGTCATAAAGCCTAAACCCAAAAGAAAGACAAGAAAACTGAGTTTTAGAAAAAGTACTTTATTTCTGTTATTTTCTATCGGTTTTATTGCCATAAGAATATTTTATCATGATATAATTTAAACTATTGGTGAACGTAGCTCAATCTGGTAGAGCATCAGCCTGTGGAGCTGACTGTTGGGGGTTCAAATCCCCTCGTTCACCCTGGAGTAATACATTTTACTATTTAAATAGTATCAATCCGCAGGGGGGATGGGATGAGGAGATGATTTTGAGGCTAATATTTATCCCCATTAAATGTAAAACAAAAAAGACCAGATGGATGGGAATATCCTATTAAGTATTGAGGAGTACTACTTATGGTATTTGTACCGAAAGTTGCGCATAATTTATACTCTTTACTGCCAACAATTTGATACTGATATTCTATATCCGTTTCAGGATCAGTTGGTACTTTTATATTTCCACTATTATTATATTTTGCAGAAGCCTCAAGAACAGTGGATGGTAATACTTTATTTGTATTGTAGTAGGAATTGACCCAATTTTTAATCTGCTGAACATCTTGGATTCTTTTTTCATCAAACCTTTTATTTCGAGCAGCTTGAGGAGAGCCTCCATCCATAAATCCATAAATGACAGTTGATAAAACTATTAATGAAAGTATGATCATGGTGATTTTATTTTTTTTCATACAGTTGTTTTACGATCCTCACGGACCTCTTGTAATAAAAACATACAGATTGATCCTGGGATAAGTAAATTAACAAGTAAATGAGGAATGGTTCTGGTAGAAGTTGTTGCCCCCAGAAAACCAAAGACTGTGGTAATGAGCATTGTAATCATATATAAAAAATTGACTACAATGGTAAAGTACATTAGTATCTTTCGGGTTTTTATATTACGAACTCCTGGATTAATTTCAACTTGTTTATCTAACGATATAAATAATCCAATAAAAAACGGATATGCAACAACTATAGCCGCTAAATATCCTTGTAAAAATGTGCTATTAATTACACTCATATAATCATAAGATAAACTCTTAGCAAGATTGTCAGGTATATGTTTATCAATTGCATAATTCCAGATACTACCCATGGCAATAGACCAAATCCATAGTGTTATAAAAAGTAAAACATATTGAAAACTAATCCACATATTAAATCTAGGAACAGGTGGAGGAGGAAGGATAGTTGGCGTTGATGGAGATGTAGGCAATAATGCTTCCTGCACTTCTGCTATTTGCCAACCATTTTTAACTAATTGTTCTTTGATTGTTTCATCTGAAACATTCATTGATCTTAACTTCGTTATATATGTAGTTAGATTCGGATTAACCATTTAATTTATACTACAAAAATTTTAAATCTATTACAAATGAATATAAAAATTTTGATATCCTTTTCGCTATTTTAAATTCAATAAGAGATAATAATTCTCTTATTAATTGTTAAACAATAATGTCTACCCCTATGGGACAAGGGACTTATATTATTGGTTTGAATACAGTGAATTAGATGATGTGGTAATTAATAATTTGGGTACGAAGTTCATCCGCCCAGTCACCCATAAGAAAGTTTAGAGCTTCAGAACAATCTTCTAAGAAGACTTGAAACTACTTAAACAATGTCAATCCGCAGAGGGTTGGATAAGAGGATGTTTTTGAGACTAAATTTTAATCAATAAATAAACCTGTTTTTTTATAAAGATCAATTACAGAATCTTTAAATGGATCATTAAACATAAACCTATCACCTTCAACTACCATCCAGTTAAGAAAATCGGCTAAATCTAAAGGTAAGGGTATTCCCTTTAATAGTTCTTTTAGATCTTTCATGGCTTCATGATCATTAATATCTTTTCCATCACGAATTACTTTATAAAATGGAAAAACAAGAATATCTTCATAGACTCCTAAAGACAAAATTAACGGGAATTCACTTTTCATAACAGTAGATCTAATTAACTCATATCCTTGACTAACTAAAGCTGCGTATTCAGGTCTTGCATATCTTTTTGCAATAATTCCTAATTCTTCATTTGCAGCTATCAGTTTATAGGTATCTCCTCCCACGCTTAAAGCTTTCCATTGAATAGGTAATGTTGTTGGTAATTCATCATAAGTAGAATGAATTTTATGAGCAGATTGTAAAACTTTTAACTGCTCAATAATCTTTTTTGATAATCCTTCAGATTTAACTGGTTCTGTTGGCTCTCTTGAAAAATATGTTAAATTGGGTAACGGTAACAAATGAGCTATTAGAGGATCATCTGGACTCGCAAAATCTGTTAAAACTTTATGTGCTTCAAGATATAATTCTTCTATAGTCGGCAAATCTTTACCAAATGATTTTTTCCATTCTTCTTGATACTCAGGCTTATACGATGCTGGAATAGGTTGACCAGAAGTGTAAGCATCAAAAAGAATTTGGTTCGTAATTGCTAACATCGTTCCTAACTTATGTACGGCAACCTGTTTAAAATTTTCTAAATTATCAGGTTTTATTTGTCCATATTCAGTATTTACTGTTTTCATTAGTTTTCTATGTTGCTCAGAATCTGGACAATCATTAAACATAAAAATACTCGGTTGAGTTGACTCATTCCATAACCAATCTTGAATATACGGGCTCGCAAACATATTAGAATGACGAGTCTTAATACTTGCTTCCTCAAAATCTTTAAGTTTTTTACCTGAAAACAACTTCCTAACAGCAAATAAATGTACGCCCATTCCTCCACTTCCCAAACTGAATACGCTATTAATTTCTTGGTTAAAATCTGTGGTTAATTTTTTTCTCTTAAGTTTTTCTATCATTGAAAGCAGTATATCAAAATCTATTTACGAATTATCTTAAAACAATGTATATCCTTATGGACAGGGGTATATAATATAGTGAGTTAGGCGGTGGGATAAGTTATAATTTCGGTACGAAGTCCATCCGCCCAGTCACCAATTTTTTTTCTTAAGCTTATTTTCAGAACTTAATATTGCTATACTAAAAATAGCATGAAGACAAAAACCTTAACTGTTAACAGATCATTTTTATTCTCTTTAGACCTACTTCTTCCGGTTTTGGCCTTTACCATTCCTCTATTTATCTCCGGACCGCAGCTTTTGACCGGTTCTTTAGTAAACTGTTTTTTGTTTTTAACAGCAGTTTATTCTTCAAAAAAAATCCAAACTTCCGTTGTTGTTTTCCCGAGCATCGCCGCCTTGTTAAATGGCTTGCTTTTTGGCAAATTCACACCTTTTCTCGCCTATTTTATACCTTTTATCTGGATGGGAAATTTTCTTCTTGTAAGAACTTTTTCTGTCACTCTTCGTCAAGCTCAGAGTGACAAAGATATCATGGTGAGCCCGACGAACCATGACCACGATTCTGGACAAGCCAGAATGACGAAAGGCATCATTATCAGCTCTTTTTTAAAATCTTTGTTTCTCTTTATTTTCGCTTTTATTTTTTTTAAACTATCGATCGTACCGCAAATATTTCTAACGGCAATGGGGGTTTTTCAGTTTATAACGGCAATACTAGGAGGATTAATTTTTTTAGGGATAAATAAGATAATCACTAAAAATCAATAGGTTTCGGGTGTTGAGGAAGAAGGGTTCCCGGACGGCCTGCCTGCCGGCAGGCAGGCGCGCAGTCGAGGGATATTGTTCGAAGCGAGCACCGACGGGAATGAATCCGAGACAGGACCCGCAACATTAATAAAATTTCGGTATCGAGCTTTTTATCATATGAGCGACATTGAAAAACTTATAAGTTTACTCAAAAACAACGCCAAACTCGTCGCCATGCTTGCCCCCTCTTTTCCTGTTATGTATGAACTAAAAGAAATCGTTTCCAAATTAAGATCAATTGGTTTTTCCAAAGTCGTCGAGGTAGCTGTTGGCGCTAAAAAAACCAACGAACAGACCATCAATATTCTAAAAAATAATCCAAATACCCGTTTCATCACCAGCCCTTGCGCTGGTTTTGTCAGATTTATGAGAACCAAACATCCCGATTTACTCCATTACGTTGCCCTTGAAGTCGATTCACCAATGGCAGTAACGTTAGTTTTGACCTTGAAGAAAAGTCAACAAGAATTTACCCAATTGATGGTGGGCTGACAGATTCATCTGGAGCCAAAAACCTTCTCACTCCGGAGGAAATCAGAACCGTCTCCGGATGGAAAAACTGTGAACTAGCGTTACAGGAATTTGAACAGAATAAAAAGATCCGCCTACTTGATGTTCTTTTTTGCGACGGCGGCTGTATTATGGGTCCGGGAATTGAAAGTAAACTAACTCTTGAAGAACGGAAGAAGAAAATATTAGCCTATGCAGAACCTCCGAGGTAGTAAGAGAATTTGCTACCCGCCATGTCTTACTTCAGGCCTTTTCAGTTCTATTCGAACACGGCCTGAAGAGCGATATTTGGTGGGTTTAGAATGTGTAATCTAATTTTTTAAATTAGAAACACATTCTACAAAAAACGCGCCGGGTCCTCAGAAAAGTTCTTTGGACTCGGCTGCGTAAAGATTAAATGTTAGAAAATCTGCTTTTGATCTAACATCTATCACTTAATATCTAACTTAACCTGACCATAAACCTTGAGGATAGTTTTCGTCTTCGAAAACCATCTGTGTTTTTGTTCTCATAGGTTTTTATTTAAAAACTTATAATCGGATCCTTCTTAATTTAACTTTTAGTTTTTATCCTATAATTAAACATTAGAGGATATTTTTTAGTTTGTCAAGGGGTATTTTGAAGCTAAATAATTTGACCTATATAAAATTATGATGATACAATCCAATAAGACACAATAGCAGCAGAAACTATAACATTAAGACTTTTATTTATCCCCCACATCGGAATTTCGACGATTTGATCGGCTAATTTGAGAGTTTCTTCTGTAATACCTGAAGTTTCATTGCCGAAAATCAAGGCGATTGGAAAACTATAATTGGCTTTTGTATAAGGAATTGAGGTCTTGTGCTGTTCGACAGCTATTACTTTTATAGTTCGAGCTTGTCGAGAACTATCTTCTCGACTCAGTCGCTTCGCTCCTTCGCTCGAAGAGTAATTTGAACGAAGTTCTTCTATAGCTTCCTTAACTGATTTTTTATAAATCCAAGGAACAACTTTATACGTCCCAATCGACGCCTTCTTTATCCTTGAATTAGGCGGTATTTCGGTCTCGCCGCAGATATACATTTTCTCGATCGCCAAAGCATCAGCCAGCCGGAACAGTCCACCGATATTATATGTATCATATATATTCTCTAATATGAAGTAAATCGACAGGCGCTTGATGGATTTTAGTTTGTCAGCGATTTCCTTTTCATCGATTTCTCTAAGTTGTTTAGCATTTAATTTCATAGAGACATTATATAAGATTCAAATCTACGAATGAATGCTAATCTACTAATTATTCGTTGATTAGAATAAATTCGTAGATTGGCATCATGTTGTTGGTATTACCCTATAGTTGACATCTCCCAAGTCTTATAGTATAATACCGTCTATGAAAAAATTAATTTCTTTGGTCGCCGTTCTTGGTGCTTTAATTTTTCTTGTTTCATCTGTTTTAGCTTCAGATTGCGGTGGCTTATATCAACCATCATGCCAATCTTATTCGATTTCAATTAATAAAATGGTAGGTATGCCGGGAAACTCAACCGATGCCGCTTCTTATCAATATGTCGACAATTTAACTGTTTCCGATCCGAGATTTTCGCCAGAGCAACTAGTGTTTTTTAAAGTTATTGTAAAAAACACTTCTACTACGACTTTAGGCGGAATGACCGTCAAAGATAATGTTCCTTCATATCTTACCCCAGTAGAAGGTCCGGGTACTTTTGACGCTACAAACAGGACAATTGCTTGGGATGCTGGTTTTTTCAATGTTAATGAAGAAAAGACTTATTACTTTAAAATGCAGGTTAACCAACAAAGTTCGCTACCTAGTGATAAGGGTTTATTCTGTGTTGTAAACAAAGCTGAGGCCTCTTCTAATACTACAAGTAATAGTGACTCAAGTCAGCTTTGTATCGAAAAAAAAGTTACTGCCGCTGCCGTTCCTTCAGCAGGGCCAGAGTTAGGCATGCTTCTTATTTCAGGTGAAATAGCCTTAATTGGAGCCGGACTTTACCTTAGAAAAAAAAGTTAATCTTATAGAATCTATTTTCCGGCTGTTGCTTTATATTATAAGATAATATGATAGATAAAAAGCTTTTTGCTAAATACAACAAAAAAGATGGTTTATTGATCATTTCCGAATATGGCCTTTTTCAAAAAGGATCGACCGGTTTATCCAGATTTGCTTTCAATACGGCTCAATCGCTAAAAAGAAGTCGTATCATCATATTGGCAAATAAAATTGATGGTGATAGTCAAATTCTTGAAGATAACAATTCTCTTTTGATCCGCTGCTACACGAAAAACAGTCCTATCAGCCTTTTAAATATATTTCTTTTAGCTTTGAAATTTAATAAGGTACAAAGTGTTCTTTTTGAATTTGAGTTTGCCAGTTATGGTAATATCTTAAGCGTCTTAATCATCCCTTTTATAGTTTTTTTAATGAGGCTTTTTGGTAAACGAGTCTTTTTCGCCATTCACCAGGTGACCGATGATTTAAAAAGGCTCCATCAGCACCTGGGACTGGAAAAAAGATCGCCTCTTCTTTGGTTTTTCAACCTTGGACTGGGCTGGTTTTACTTTTCCTTGGGAATATTTTCTGAAAAATTGATCGTTCTCGAAAAAGAATTTATGCTGCGATTAGCAAAATTCGTTAATAAAAATAAAATGGTCATTATTCCGCATGGTGTTGAAAATATCTCTCTGCCAATAAATCTTTCTAAAAAAAATGAATTTGTCATTCTGGTTTTTGGTTATATCGCTTGGTATAAAGGATTAGACAGATTGATTGACTCTTTCAATAATATACCCTCAAAAATTAATGGCAAAACTATTAGATTGGTTATTGCCGGAGGCTATAGTCAGGCGCAGGCCGGAAAATCTCATTACGATAGATACTATCAGTTAATAATAAACTCGGCTTCAAAAAATAAAAGAATCAGGGTAACTGGTTTTGTCCCGGAAGAAAAAATCATTGATTACTATGCTGCAGCTGATCTTTGCCTTGTTCCCTATCGTGAGTTTGTTTCTTCCTCCGGTCCTTTTTCTTTGGCGTTATCATTTGCTAAACCAATAATTTTGTCAAAAGAACTTAAAGACTATACAAAATCAGCTGATTTTGAAAAAGCTTTAGCTTTGTCTGGCCTAAACCAAGACGAGCTTTTTATAGAAATAAATCCGGCTGTTTTAAAAGCAACCGTTAAAAAAATTATTTTTGATAGGAAATACCAAAAACAACTTATTAACTTTTCTTCAAATCTCAGAAAGTTAAGAAGTTGGAATAAAATCAGCAGACAATACAATAAAATCTTTATTTATAAGAAAAAAGGCGTTTTTTTGCCTAAAATAGAATTAAATCTGAAACATAAAAATTTACAAATTAATTATAGCTGAATAAAAGGGGGTGAAATAATCAATGA
>PFOE01000014.1:8099-15288 GCA_002792355.1 Candidatus Roizmanbacteria bacterium CG_4_10_14_0_2_um_filter_36_35
CAGTAAGACAAAATGGCATCAAAGAGTTAGGATTACCGGAAAACTGGCCGCAGACAGCAGAAGTTGCCGCTTCTATGTTTGGCGGTAATAAAGAATACTGGAGAAAAGATCTTTATGTTGATCAAGCGAGCGGTGAAGTAAAATGGGATACTTGGGTCATGGATGCTTTTGCTTTAAAAACGGATTTTAAGGCCGACGGTGCTTATGTAGACGGTAACGGTCAACCGTTAAGAGAAAACGAAATATATGATTTTGGTAATAATGTTGATCGAGTTAATGTCGGTTTTGGTCAGTATGCTGATAGTTTTAAAGCTCACGGTACCTCATGGGACGGAAAAATGTATAAGGCGGGATATGGCCATGCCGTCTTTAAAGATGCTGTCCAAGCGGTCATCAGACCAATTAACGCTGTATGTTTACCTGAAAAGGTCGAAGGATATTTTAAAGGTTTAGCTCGTGCACTTACAGCAGAAGAGTTTTCAAAGTATTTAGCCGAAGATCCTAACGCTGATTCGTTAGTCGCTGGACTTTGGATTGAAGATAAAAGTCAGTTTAAATTAGTCCAAGGCAAAGGATGGTCTGATTGAGTTAATTTAATTTGAATCAATAAAACGCAGCCTTTTGGCTGCGTTTTTTTATGGCAGTTGATAAAGAAAAACCTGTCCTTGTGAAAATAGATTGATTGAACCAGAAATAGACTTATATTGATCTAAGCTTTTTTCAGATGGAGCAATTAAAAAAACCACTAATCCCCTATTGTTAATTAAGTTAAGATTGTAATAATCAAGCTGCAGATTTTTTATTCCCAGCTCGCTCGGCCTGATGATCTTTTTTCTCAAATAAATCGATCCCCAGTTGGCAACTGTTTCCTCGGTCCATCCCCTTTCATCCCACAAAAGAACCTTGTTTTTAACCTGATGGTTTTTAAGCCATGTTAAGCCATCAAATATATCTTTTGACCAGATCTGGTCGTTTAATATCAACCGCCAGTGAGAAAGTAAAGTAAAGGACTTATTCTTGTCGCTCTGATTGTAGAAAGACTCTCTAACCTCAGGACTAACTACTTGATAAAAAGACAGATTAGGTCTTATTATTAAACCAAACAATAGAATAACCGCAATTAGAATATACCGCCATGGTTTTTTTAATAAATATATTGCGTATCCTAAAAAAAAGATAAATAAAAAAGGCTGCACTAAAGCCAATCTCATCATCTTTTGAAAGTTCAAACTACTAAAAATAAAGTAGAAGCCTATCGGTGCAAAAAATAAGATAACCAAGACAAAGAAAAAAACTCTATAAATCTCTTCTTTCGTTTGTTGGTTAATTATTTTTCTCTTTATTGTCTCGTAGAGATAAGTAATAACTGAAATAACTAGTACAATCATATAAAGCGGTTGGTCCAAGGGTAAAAGTCTTTGCGAAAGCTCATAGGGATCAAAATCTTTTATCGTGGGAAAAGTATTTTGCCAGTAAATTCTTTTGAGAAAGAATAAGCAGAATATTAATAAAGGTAGAGAAAATAAGATTAATCTCGTTAAATTCAATCCTTTTTCTTTTTGTTTGAACAAAAATAATAATATTAATAAAATCAGTAAGATTCCGAAAAACAGTAACACGGTTCCCCCGTACGAAACCGCCAAAATAGAGATACAGATCGAGGGAAGGATAAAATTCAATCTTTGCCTGTTTTCTGACTCTAAACTAACTAAAAAAAACAGTAGTGAAGGCAAAAGCAAAATAAGCGAGAAAAGCATTGGAATTGAAGCAACTCCAGCATAGGGAATACGAAAGCTAGATATGGCAAAAAACCCGCCTAAGAGAGCTGAAAAAAGATCGTCCCGATAAATAAACCTTGAAAGCAAAAACACAGCCAAAGAAGCAAAAAACAAACCTATTGATACGGCTATCCAGGTTGCCTGAAAAGGACCAATGCCAGCCTTTAACAGTAAGGCAGAAAAAGAATGCAAGAGATTCGGATAACCTAAGTAAAGACCGTTCTGAGAACTTAAAATATAAAAATTTTCGGCAAACTTAGCTGTGTCGGGAGGAGCATATCCATGATCGGCAATAAAGACACTGATTCCGTCGTGCAAGTCCTTGTTAGGAATGCCTACTGTTGACAACGGGTAACGAATTACCGGCTCAAGATAATAAAAAAACACCAGAATCAATAAGAAGACAAGCACGCTATAAGCCAGCCAATTTATCTTTCTTGTTTTATCTAAATTAAATTCATAATTCTTAACGACAAAAATAGAAGTAACCAAACTTAGGGGAATCGTTAAAAACCAAAGATAATAATTATTTGTCCGAACAATATTTGTTAAAACCCAAACAAAAAAAAGCAGGGTAAAAAACCAACCAATTAGAACAAGGATAATCTTGTCAAATTGATTGCGGACAATATTAAAAGCAGCCTCCATAATGATAGAATATATTATAGACAATTAGAATCGATTATGGAGAAAATAAAATTCAGCCGGCTTCTTCCTATTATTTTCATCGCTGTTATTGGCATCAGCATCTATTTAACTAATCTTTCAGGCAACTTCTGGTTTACCGGTTGGGACAACCTTCATCCGGAATTTAATTTTGCCGCTAATATTAAAAGGTCGCTTTTCTCATCCTGGCAGGAATATCAAGGTTTAGGGCTTCCTGCTGGCAATGGTCACGCCACCGAGTTTTTTCGGGAACTACTCTTATTCATCATCTCTCTAATTGTCCCTCTTCAAACTATCAGAAAAATTTATGCGCTATTGATGATCCTTGCCGGCCCTTTCGGAGTGTTTTTTCTTCTGAAAAATGTCTTTCTAAAAGACTTCGACCATAAAATCAGCCTCATATCTTCCTTTTTTGGAGCTGTTTTTTATCTATTGCACATCGCCACCGTGCAGATTTTCTATCTTCCCTACGAAGCTTTTATGACTCATTACGGCCTGATGCCGTGGATGATATATTCTGTTTATAGATATGCTTATAAAACGGATAGAAAAAATCTTTTTTTTCTTATTGTTATTCATCTTTTAGGAACAGCTCAATTTTATATACCGCCGCTTTTTATCGTTTATGGTTTTCTTCTTGGAGTTATTCTTATTAGTTTGATCAAAAAAGTTAGTTGGCAAAAAATATTGACTATAATATTACTCGTATTATTATGTAATCTATTTTGGATACTGCCCTTTCTCTACTACTCAATAAATAACATCGGCTCTCAACTGAATGCTTATTCCAACTTACTTTACAGTCTGGATATTTATTTAAAAAATGTCGAGTACGGAGGATTGATAGATACTCTTTTACTAAAAGGCTTTTTATTCAGCTTTACCGACCAGATTTCGCCACAAAACTACGGTTATTTGATGGAAATATGGCGTAATTATTTTAATAACCCATGGACTGTAGCTTTTGGACTAAGTTTATTTTCAGTTGTTATTGTCGGAATAATAACGAACGTAAGAAAAAAAAGTAATTATGCCTTGATTATTTTGTTTATAATTTTCTTCTCCCTGATTGCTATCAATACTTTTCCTTTTAGATTTTTGAATGACATATTAAGAAAATCATCTCTTTTTGACCAGGTTTTTCGCAACCCTTTTACTAAATTTTCCAACAGTCTGCTCTTGATTGAAAGTATATTTTTTGCCTTTGGAATTCAGGCTTTAACCAATTTATTAAAAAAACTATTTAAGACAGATTTTTTTATTTATTTTTTCATGACAATAATTTTTTTATTGCAAGTTATCATTGTCCTACCAGTCTGGCAGGGTAATTTTATTTATCCCAACTTAAAAGTAGCTATACCAAAGGAATATTTTGATCTTTTTGATTACTTCAAAGACCAGGGAGACGGTCGAATCGCAAATTTTCCCCAGTATTCGCCTAGCGGCTGGGAATTTTATAACTGGGGTTACCGCGGTTCAGGATTTCTCTGGTATGGAATCGAACAGCCGATCCTTGATCGGGCTTTTGACGTCTGGGACAAAAATAGCGAAAATTATTTTTGGGAGATTTACAAGGCGACTTATTCTAACGACCCGATTCAGACCGAGAATGTTTTAACAAAATATGACGTAAAGTGGTTGATCGTCGATAATAACGTCGTCTCGGGTCAGGCACTAGACAAAGATAAATTAGCCGACCTTTTAAATAAGATTCCCGATCTAAGTTTGGTTGGAACGTTTAACAACGTTAATGTTTATGAGTTTAATAACGCAACTAATAAAGAATATACTTCTCTAGATCGAAATCTACCGAACATCTCCCCTATTTATCAATGGAACGACTATGATACGGCCTTTGCCCAGTATAAAACCTATGTGACAGATGATAAAAACGTTTTGTCTTCGATCTATTACCCTTTTAGAACTCTGTTTACCGGAAGAGGAAAAAATGAAGATGGTTTAGAAATTACTCAAGATTCTGCCGGATTCATTGTTTTTTCGGAAAAAATTCCTGCTTCAGTTTATGGCGACCAATTAATTATCCCTAAAATAGATGCCGGTGAAATAACAGATTATGATAAAAACAACCTGCTCAAAACCTCCTTAAATATACCCAGTTTTTATATTAATGACTCAAAAATCAATCTTGTAAAGGATTTTACCAATAAAGAAACCGTAGTTAATTTAGCTCCTCAAGAAGAACAAACTATAAAAATTGTTATACCGAAAACGGGTGGTTATTACAGTTATGACAGTAACAATGATAATAGCTATCTCTATGAACCGCTTAAAAGCTGCGATCAGTTTCAAAATGGCAAAATTGACAAAAAAATAGTCCCAACCGGTCTTGAATTGATATCAACCGGAAATAGCAACTGTTTTGACATCAGTCTTTCCTGGTTGTCTCAAAAATATGGTTATCTAATATTAATAAAAAATCAAAATCTCAAAGGACGAGGTCTGTTTTTTTCATTGTTTAACAACGCTTATAATTCTAGCGATTCGCAAAACTATCTTAATACCGCTTCCGATGATTCTTATTTTATTATTCCTCCGAGAGAAAGGTACGGCTTGGGTTACAATCTGCATTTTGATAACTATTCTTTGGGAGAAGAAACCAGTGATAATATAATCAGTCATGTAGGTGTAAATCCAATTCCATACAGACTGTTAACAGATATAAAAGTAGTAAAAAATAGTTATGAAAATCACCCCTCAGAGAATCTGACTGAAGGAATTGAGGTTAATCATCCTAATTACTTTACTTATTCAGTAAAAACTCAAGATATTAATACTGATAGTAATTCCACGTTAACTTTGTATCAATCATACAACTCCGGCTGGATTGCGATTACCAACGGGAAAATTCTTCCCCACGTCTTAGTCAACAACTGGGCGAATGGATGGAAATTAGTTAAAACTAGTTCAACTAATTCTAACCAACCGTCGTCAGACGGACTAGTTGTAACTATTATCTTCTGGCCGCAGTATCTCGAATTTGCCGGTCTCGGTTTATTGGCTTTGGTAATAATTATTTTATTATTCAAAGAAAAATACGGAAGGAAAACTTGAACAAATTGACCTAATTAATCTAATTTCTAATTGATCTAAATAATGACCAATACTCAAATACTAATTGGGATTTGGAAATTGGAGCTTGATTAGGTCAATTAGAACAATTAGAATAATTAGAAATTATCTTCCTGTTATAATATTCTTCTATGAAGTTTTCGATTGGGATCGTCGGTTTACCAAACGTCGGAAAATCAACGCTTTTTAATGCCCTATTAAAAAAACAGGTGGCTAATGTTGCTAACTATCCCTTCTGTACGATTGAACCAAATGTAGGAATAATAGAAGTGCCTGATGAACGGCTTCCTGTTCTGGCAAAAATTGTTGAAACAACCAAAATTGTTCCCGCTGTTGTCGAATTTTATGATATTGCCGGACTGGTCCGCGGAGCTTCAAAAGGCGAAGGATTAGGTAACAAATTTCTTTCCCACATCCGGGAAGTTGAGGTAATCGTTCATGTCGTCCGGCTCTTTGAAGATGGTAACGTTGTCCATGTCTCTGACAAAATAAATCCTGTTGACGATATAAAAACGATCGAAACAGAGTTAATTCTTGCCGATCTGGAAACTGTTAATAAACAAAAGGAGCCAAAGGGAACTTCGGCTCCGAAAGAAGCTTTTGCCACCTACGAAGTGGTGCGAAAAATCAAAGAACAGTTGGATAAAGAAGTTCCTGTCCGCCAGCAAATTTTAGACAAAGAAGAATTATTATCTTTAAAACCTTTAAACCTTTTAACTTCAAAACCGGTAATTTATGTCTTTAATGTTTCGGAACAGCAACTGCAAAATCAGGAAGAAACAAAAAAGAAAATTAAAGAAATTATTAAATCATTATCAAATAATTATCTCTATCTCTGTGCTAAAATGGAGGCGGAGGTCGTTGCTTTTTCGCCGGTGGAACAGAAAGAATATCTAAAAGGATTTGGACTGGAAGAATCAGGTTTAAACCGTCTTATTAAAAAAGCTTATGAAATTTTGGGATTGATTTCCTTTCTGACAGCTGGAGTTATTGAGGCCCGGGCCTGGACAATCAAAAAAGGCTGGCTGGCGCCACAGGCGGCCGGGACAATTCACACTGATTTTGAAAAAAAATTCATCAAAGCCGACGTCATCCCCTACCAGAAATTCGTTGACACCGGCGGCTGGACCAAAGCCCGAGAACAAGGACTGGTGCAAACGGTAGGACGCGATTATGAAATGAAAGAGGGAGAAGTGGTGGAATTTAAGATTGGCGTCTAGCCCGCCATTTAATATAAATCCCCCAGAATCTGATACTTGAAAACAGTGCAAAGACAAACCCCGGAAATCCATCCATGAAGCCTTTGTGGCGGAAGTACATCATCAAAAAAGTAATTTTCGGTTTCCAGATGATATAGTTAAAAAGGCCGAGCTTGGTATCTTTCGGCATCTTTTCCACTTCCAAGCTGGTGTAGCGATCCCAGCGCATTAAATACCTTGAGAAATCAGGGTCGGCATAATGCAGGATAGGGTTTTGTAGATAGCCAATATTTCTCGACTCACTTCGTTCGCTCGAAAGATAATTATTTATAGTTCGAGCTTGTCGAGAACTATTTTTCGGATCTATTATCTCCACATTTTCATGAACGTCTTTACAGGGAAATTTGGCAACGCCGTTTTTGTAAAGACGAATCGTATAATCTGGATACTGTCCGC
>PFOE01000044.1:0-517 GCA_002792355.1 Candidatus Roizmanbacteria bacterium CG_4_10_14_0_2_um_filter_36_35
CGTCTGGAGATAATGCTTTTAATGAATCTGCTAAAAGATTTTCTGATAGATCGGGTTCTAAACTAAGCTGCGCGATTAATGAATTACGTAGTAATGTGCCGGTTAAATTCCTATGTTCATTGGTCCTACGTATAGATTCCATATATTATATTTTAATATTAATTAACACTTATTGTCTTAAACGCTTTTTTTTGTGAGCCCGGTGGGACTCGAATACTGTAAATCAAATAAAAGATTTACAGTATAAACCCACAACCATCCCGCAAAGCGGGAGAGATGCTCTACTTGAGCTATTTTGTGAGCCCGGTGGGACTCGAATCCCTTGACTCCTCTCGGGACTATAGCCCACAACCACCTCCTTAACACTGTAAAGCTAATTTTTCTCCTTTACAGTGTTAAGAGGGAGATGCCCCGCCTGCCAAAGCAATGTGCTCCTTAGTGGATAAAGTTCGTAACTTTTACCTTAATTCCACTAAGCAATATTATATACCAAACTTCGATAAATAAAATTGTGCAT
>PFOE01000044.1:535-6184 GCA_002792355.1 Candidatus Roizmanbacteria bacterium CG_4_10_14_0_2_um_filter_36_35
ATAAAATTGTGCATAAAAATACACCAACTTTGTCTATAATGAATTTATGACAGAAATTCCAGCAGACGGAATAGATGTAACAAAAACTCCAGTAATAAAAAAACCGGAAATTGTTTTTAATGCAGTTGATACAAATACTGAAAGACAAAAATTAAGAACATCGGTTGAAAAAAGAGGATTCACGCTTCCAGAAACTCACGAATTAAGCCAGTTAATAAAGAAAGTTAGTGAAAGATTAGGAGTGCCGTCAGGGACAGAGTTTATAATCCAAGACTCAGAAGAAGTTGACGCTTTTTTTCATCCTAATTCAAAAATAATTGGATTTAGTCGTGGATTTTGTCGTTTCCTACTTGAAAGAAATTTACCACTCACTGAAGACCATATTGCTGCAGTGTTATCTCATGAAATAGAACATGCTGAAGTTTTAGGAGATGAATATGTCAGTAAAGTAGAATCAAGTTTTACAGAACGTTTGAAAGGCTTTCAACATCACGCCGAAGAATATCGAGCTGACGCCCAAGGGATGGAACGTTTGGCAAGAGGCGGATATAACCCAAAAGCAATGATCGAAATGTTGAAAGCACTTCCATTAACTACTGGTCGGTATGATTTAGGTCACCCTGAGCAAATTGATAGAATCAGAAA
Organism: Candidatus Roizmanbacteria bacterium CG_4_10_14_0_2_um_filter_36_35; assembly: GCA_002792355.1. GTDB lineage: Bacteria > Patescibacteriota > Microgenomatia > UBA1406 > GWC2-37-13 > GWC2-37-13. Next base: position 1,181 of record PFOE01000044.1, read on the forward strand.
ACTTGAAGACAGATTAGCAGATGATGAACATCCATTGCCAAATACAAGTAAAGAACGGACAACACTTGATGCTGATTTACTTAAATGGCTTGCTGGCGATAGCCCTTTTTATAATCATACGGAAGAACTAATTCATGAAACACCAGAGCAATTACAGGCTAATCTATTGGCAACAACTTCTCAGACAGAATTTTGGACTACATATGAAGCTCAACATCATATTGAGAGAGTCGGACTTGCAAAAGACATAGTAGCTCAAAATAGTACAGCTGTATCACGTTTGACTCAAAAACTAATGATACTTGAAGCATTTGGCGTATCTACTATTTTTCAGGGAGGGAAAGCAATAGAAAAAAGTAACGATATTCATAATGTCTGGCATCATGAAAAATGGAGAAAAGATGAAGGAGGTAACAATTATTTATTAAGCGGAGTTATTTCAAATTCACTACAACCTGATGGAACGAAAAGAGCAATAGCTTCAAGTGAATTCAGAGCTGGGATTTCAAGATATAATCCTCAACAAACAACAGTCGATCAAACAATAGGTAAGATAACAGATTACGAAGGAAAACTCGATATAGTATTAACCTCTATTTTTCAACAATTAGAATCAACTCAACTTCCGGCAGAACAACAACAATTCGTTGCTCAACTAAAAAAATGCTGGGAAAATGGACAAATAACCGATGATCTTTTTATGACGGTTTTTTCTCAATTTGATAAAACCTATCAGACAGGACAGCATCAAGAAGCATCGGATGAAAGAGCGAAAAAAGGATTGAGAGCACCAGATCAGAGAACTGAAAACCTATTTGATTTATCTGACCAAAAAACAAAAGATCAGATTCTTGATAGAGTGAAATTAGATCTTACTTTGTCAATGCTCGAAGGTCTGCCCGATCCTCAACCAGAGGTCATTACACATTTAACTTCAGTGATAGTTAAAGATACCGGCTTATCACCAGAAGCCTCAACGATAGTTGCTGAAACAATGTTGCTTGGAAAGGATGGCCACCCATGGGCAGATTACTTAAAAGCTCAAGAAAGAAAAGCGTTAACACCAGTAATCCGTTCTGCTCAAGCGTTAACAGAAAGGGGCAATCTTCCACTTTCACCTCTACGTTCATTGCATCATTCCTACCGATCATCACTTGCTGAAATTAGCTGGAAAAAAAGATATGCACATGGCGGCGAATTTAATATTGACGCCGGAGGGTTAAAGGTGTTAAAAATGCTTCCCGGGATGGACTTATATAAAAGAGGTTGGCCAGTTGATCACCCTCCCGGTTGGAAAAGACCGAACGCAATGTCAGTCAATTTATCGCTTGAAGAATGGAATGCTGTCGTCGATGGTGAAGGTGATTATGGTGCATGGTCTGAAAGAGATATTTGGGTATTAAGACAATATATTCAAAGAATACAATCTGGTTTACCGGTAGAAGAAGCATTAAAAACCCAAACGGAAAATCTTGTTTACGCAAGCAGTGCTTCGGGTTTAACGGCTCAAGAATTAAAAGTACTAATCGAGCATAATCCTTGGCATAACGATAAACTTCAAAGATATTTGAATGCCGGAATAACAAACTTGCCTCATCAAGCGGCAACATCCGAAGAAAGGAAAGATATTTTAACAACACTACATATGGCTTATGATCTTTATAACGACCATCCGCTAAAAAGAACAAAAGAAGATGAATTCTGGCATATATCAACGCCCACGAACATATCTTCACATATGTTAGATGTTTTGGTCCAGGAAAACGCTTCAACGGGAATTCCTAGGCCTGATGCACTAACAAAATCAATTAAAGAGTTATCCGAACAAGGCGTAGGTTTATTGTATGGAACATTCTCAAAAGAAGTTATAGCTGTTGCCGGTGAGTTATCTGACCAAAATCTAACTGAGATAACATCATATTTAAAAGGTAAAGAAAAATTAGATAGCAATCAGACAAATTTGTACGAAACTATGCTTTTGTTGTCACAGATTCCACCAGAAAATAGAGCAGTAGTAGCCCCTCAGATTTTTTGTGAGACCACAGTAAAAAGCTTATTGCAAAAATATCCTGATAAAGTAGTCAAATGGGTAACCACAAATCTTGGAGAATCAAATTTGAGGGATCGGTTATTAGTCGGGTTAATTGATTATGCCGATGGCGAAACAAAAGCAAAATATTTACAGGAAGCAAAAGGCCATTTTACCAATTCCCCTGACAAGTTTGGTGGAAAACAATCTGCTGGTTATCCGTTTGATACTTACTACTGGTTTGTAAAAGAACATGAATTTGAAAACGAGGAACATCGAGCAGGTTTTACTCGGTATTGGTTTCATGGTGAAGGCCGTTTGAAAGACAAATTTCCGGATCTTTTGGCAAGAAGACATCCATTCTCAACTTTTTCCCCTGACACTAGGATGCAACTTGATAAAAATGACCGGAAAGGAAATGTAGGTAATAGTAGCCACGCTTCCCCTTATCAGAGATTTTATGCAAAACAGTTAGTTGAAGCCGAAACGGTATTATTTGATCAAACTATTTCTTTAAGTGATAGGATACAAAAAATAAAAGAAATAACGCCACGTCAATCTGTTGTTCGTGATATTGAGTTGGAAATGATAATGCAAGAGGAGTTTATTCAAGCAAGAAATCATCAGGAAAGAATTGAAATTGCTCAAAAACTATTACCTCTGTTTACTGAGAAATCTGCATTAAAAATACCTTTAGCAGTTCATGCTCTCAAATCTGAAATAGCCTTAAATCCATCATTACTTACAGATTTTGAAAAATTCACACAACTCTTAACCACCTATTTACCGGAGCCTTCACTTGCAAGAAATTACTTTTTAGGTCAGTTCGAAAATTCAGCTCCTCTGACCGCTGATCAACTTCGGCAGATTATCAAAATGAGAATGAGTCCGGAAGGTAAGAAAGAAGAATCTGATGATTCCCCTATGACATTTGTTGCTAATAGATTTGGTGAACTGAACAGAGAAGAAAGAATAAAAACTACTTTATGGCTATTGGGTTTGTCTACTGAAAAACCACTTATGGTGCTCGATATGGAAGAAAAATTTGACGGACACCTTAATAATCTACCAAAAGCAGTCGCCATGAGTACAAATGATGAAAAGGAAGTTTTGTTTAAACGACTCTTCCTTGGAGCAGAAGGAATTGTTGATTTAGAAGCGGTACCAGAACAAGATAGGCCCAAAGCATTGGAGCAAAGAAAGGTATTTGCTGAAAGACTGGCTACACATTTACTACCAGATTCAATGGCAAAACCGGAACTTTTCCGTAATATGTTTATAACGATTATTGAATCCTCTGATCCGGCTCATGCTTCTCAACTATTAACACGATTGATAAATCGCTTAACCGAAGCTCAAGTAAAAGGACAAACTTTGCTTCCAGAAGAAGTAATCGCGATTGGATTAAGCGAACTTGGAGTAGTTGGTAAAAAAGTCGCTCAATCCATAGCCGAACAAGACTGGGTTCCGGATTCTTATAAAAGAACTTTAAGAAGATCTCAGTCTGAAGGTGCAGTCGTTCCAAAAAGGGCTTTACTAACTTTTGTAGAAGATTCGGGTCTACTTAATGACAATAGTCCAATAAAAATAATTTCATTTGATGAATTAATCGGAGCCGCGTCAAATAAACAAGCATGTTTGATGACAATTGAAATAACTGGGGATCAGTCAGGATTCCCAAAAGGAAGACAACAGATCGTCGGTAAATTTAAACGCCCATCAGCACAGAAAATGGAAAACTTAGATCATGATTTAAGGGTACTTGAAAATGTTTTGTCGGTATTAAGAAAGGCCGGTTATGGAGATACTCTTCCAAAAGATTTTTCTACACAAATCAGTAATGCTGTGAGACGAGAATTAGATTTCAATCGAGAAAGAATATTTGCTGATGAAATTAGACCTGACCTTGAAGCAAGAAATAAGAAAAGAAAAACTCAAGTTATGATACCACAAATAATTTTTACTTCTGATGATCTTATGCTGGAAACTAGAGCAGAAGGAATTAGTTTACGAAACTATTATAATTTGGTTGAACAAAGCCAATTAACGGCTGTTAAAGAAGGCTATACTAATGTTTCAGAAAGAAGTGTAAATCAAGCAATACTTTCAGAAGGACTGGCAGAACTTATTACAACAGGCAGAATTCACGCAGACTTACATCCTGGTAATATTTTTGTCGATAAATCAGGAAATATCACTTTAATCGATTTAGGGATGCATGAAAAATTAACTCAAGAACAACGTTTTAATACAATGTCATTGTTGGTTGGTTTGATTACCGGCAATGAAGCTTTAATTAAGCAAACACTCCACCGATTCGGTTGGGATGTTGGCGATGCAATTACGGGTTTAAAAAGATACGATTTTTCCAAAAATACTCTGCAACTTCTAAAAGCAGGTCAGAAAACAACAACCCCACCACCTGAAGTTATATCGTCGATAATTGTCGCCACCTCAAAACTTACCAGTTATACAAATGATATTAACTATAAAGATTTGTTTACATTTTTACTCCGATCAGCAGATAAAAGAGAAATTCCTCGAATTATTACACATGTGATTAGATCCGGAAACAGAGATTTATTAAATTAGCTAAGAGTCCGGACCACAAAAAAAGCCGCCGATATAAAGATTACTCTTCACACCAGCGGCTAAATAATAACTTTTAACCTTGATCCTTTACGTTCCAGACATAGAGATTAAACAGTTTGACGTACTCCGAATTCTCTTGAGAAGTGGGTCTAATTTCTGTTTTCCCGAGGTAATACCCCATGATTTTTCTCCTCAACTGATAATACCGTGATAACTGATACTTATTTATGGAATTATTGTGTCTTAGTCTTCTAAGGCCCTTTGAGTATACGAGAAGAATAAGCGGAGAGCTGTTGCTGTCAGATTACCAGTTCGAACCTATAAATGAGATTGATACATCAACTATTTGTGCCTCTTCGTTTCTTGAATTTCCTCTGCTGTGC
>PFOE01000039.1 GCA_002792355.1 Candidatus Roizmanbacteria bacterium CG_4_10_14_0_2_um_filter_36_35
AAAGTATACTTCCGAGCAGATGATAAAGCAGGGGAAAGGCGGGAAGATAATTAATATTACTTCGATCGATGCTCTTCATCCGTCAATGATTGGTTTAGCTCATTACGATGCCTCCAAGCATGGCGTCTGGGGATTTACAAAAAATTTAGCTTTAGAATTAGCCCCGCATAAAATTTGGGTCAATGCGGTGGCGCCGGGCGGAATTTCCACACCGGGAATGCAAAAAATGCAGGGAACACTTCCTCCGGGAATTGATATGAAAAAAGTTCTTGAGGTATTTTTGAATAAAATTCCCATGCACCGGATGGGTGAGCCGGATGAGATAGGCAAAGTGGTTTTATTCTTAGCCAGCGAAATGTCTTCCTACATGACCGGTAGTCAGATTGTCGTTGACGGAGGAGTGCTACTGTCGTAAATTACGATCGAGTCGGTATTCTTCGAGGGATTTTTGCAAATTGTTGCAGAGCTGGTATTCTTTCAAGAATTTTTAGATTACTACCTGGACTAAGTAACCAATTGTGAAAAGGAACTTTCCTGAGCATGGTTTCGGTAATAAGAAGAGACTCTTTTTCTTTTTCAAAATGTCGAAGCGAAAGTGTTTTTGCTAAATTTACAGAATTAAAGCCTTTTATTTCTTCTTCATCTACTCCAATGTCTAGACTTTTTTGAACATATGCTTGGTCATTAAGAGAAAATTCATATCTTGCGGTTAAAATTCGCTTACCGTTTACACCAGCGAGACTTAATATTTGATCTCCGTTTTCATCTCTTTGACAGAGCAAACAAAAATAACTTCTTTGAATACTATCTAAAGGTCTAAAAAAGGGTTGTTGTACCATCAGAAAGCCTGATTTTTCTCTGTCAAAAAAGACATAGGCATCGGTAAAAAAGTCATTTTTATGACGGCCCCTATTTAAGCCAAAAAATTCAAGCAAGAGTAAAAAAGCATCAAAATCTTTCATCTCTGGAAAAACATCTCTTAAAAAGTCAGGAATTTCTTTATTAACTAAACTCCTATGTTCAATTGAGTTATTAGCTTGGAATTTTAAAGCCTGAAGATGATCTTCAATATCATGGAGAAATTTTTCGACATCGTTGGCAGGAGTTTTTTGTTCTAATAACCTACTGGCTATTTCTTTAGTTCTTTTTGACATTGGTGTATGATACTAAAGCTTGTTAGAAAAAGCAAACTGGGTATCTTTATACATCCTAAGTACAAGTACACCTGCCAGGTGTACTTAAAGATTAGCTGATTTTTCGGATGACGATTTGATAAAGAAAGTAACCATAGATATAAGAAATCAAAATGGGGAGCAGAGTAGCGGTGAATAGATTATAATTCGCATAACTCCAGCGACCAATGATAATATAGACGGCCACTGCCGAAGCGCTGATCATCGAACTTTTCATTGTCGAGGCAGAAAATAATGGACAGATTGACAGATAAGTAATTATCAAAGTTGACAAAAATAGTATAAGTTAAAACAAAGATACAGTTTGCCGCGTGGGCAATGAGCATAAAGTTATAATGGAAAGACTGAATTTTCCGGCAAGATAAAGATACTTCAAGATATGAAAACCAATATCAGAGGAAGGCATATTCTTGTTGTTGAAGACATTATTGATACCGGTCTGACAATTAAAAAAATCGATAAACATTTAAGGCAGAAAAAGCCAGCCTCTCTTACTACCTTTGCTTTATTGGAAAAGCCTGAAAGGCGGAAGGTTGACTTTCAGGTTGATTATATCGGTTTTAAAATCCCCAACGTATTTGTCGAGGGTTATGGACTTGATTGGGATCAGTTTGGCAGGTTTAACCAAGATATCTTTGTGGGACCGGTAAAGCCGAACCATCGTTGACTGCGTGATTTCTTTATCTTACTAGAGTTTGAGATTTTAGACTGTCTATTTTAATTGGTCTGACTAAATTTACTCCTAAAGAAGCGATTTTGAAGCCAACATTGATAAAAAGCCCCAAAACCGTCAGATAAGCAAAGAAATTTAGAGTCTCATTAAGATCTTTGGCTGAGACAAGCTCAACTGGTGGCTGCTTGACACCGGTTGTTTGACTAAGATTAATATTGATTCCCTTAAGATTTAAAATCTTTATCGGCTGAGTTTTTTTAGTCAGGATTTGATAGCCGTTAAAACCTGAAAGAAAGATAACAAAAACACCGATAATAATTAAAAGATAACCGATAATTTTTTCCATCATAGATTAATTATATAATTAATCCAATAATCAATCCTCCAATAGCTCCAATGCCAATAATCGGACCATAGGCACGAGTAATAATAGCCGATGGTAGACTGAGAGAAAATCCCAAAATAAAACCGGTGACAGATTGTGGGATTCCTAAATTAACCTGAGGAATAAGAAAGCCGATCGCGAATCGATCGATAAAAGCCGAAACCATCGCCTCAATTCTTTTACGACTATTTTCGTATTTTAAAGGAATCATTATTAAAACATCTATGATTCCAAAAATTAAACCGCAGATTATTCCGAGAGTTATCTTATCCATATTTTTTCCTGTTTATCTAGATCAAAGACTTCGTTTATCTCAATTAAAATGGCAGATTTCGGCATCGGAGGACTACTTTTTGAATAGGCAATATCAAAGTATTTTCCCGACGGATAAATTTTTGCTTCTCCTTCTATCCGGTAATAATTTTTATCATACTTGGTAACAAGAGACACTTTATTATTTTTCTTAATATTTTCTAGGGTTTTTTTCATTAAACAAGCTCCAATCAAGAGTTTATCATCAACAAGACCCAATGAGATTACCATGATCGCACGAGGAACACCATTTTTTGAACAAGTAGCTAAAACAATTTCCTGTTTTTCTCTTAAAGCATGTTTCCAGTCCATAAAAATATTATAGCAGGGTTTTAGTTATTTTATCCCACAGGCCTTAAGGATTTCGGAGTTTCTGAAAAGAATGGTATGATCAGTAGTATATGTTAATCCTTTATTTGGTTGAAATTCAAATCCAAGATATATAACTTCCACATTTCTTTTTCTTGCTTCCTGGACAGCCGGTTGTAAATCAGAGTCAGAACTGCAAAGGATGGCGGTTTTAAGAAGTCTGTCTGCCGCCATAGAAACAAGATCAACAGCTATTTTTACATCAACGCCTTTTTCTCTAAATATTAGCTTAGTTTTATGATCAACTTTTATTTCTTGAGCGCGGACGTTGCCAGCAATTAAAAATTCAAATCCCTGTTTTTCAAGATTCGTTTTTAAATAGCGTTGGAATAAAATAAGCTTAATTGACTTTTCCTTTGTTTTTGGATGAAAGTGAAGTTTAGCAACGTAAAATATTTTTCTTGATACTTTGTATTTTTCTAGAGTTTTCTCAAGAAGAAAATTAAGATTAATTTTTGAAAGACTTTTCCCTTTTATTTTTACGTCTTCTTTTTTCAGTACATCTTCAACTTTATGAATGAAATTCTCGCCGTCAATAAAAAGAACAGTTTTGTCCATATGTAATCAGTATAACAAAAAAAACCTCGTCGGGCTTGCGCATGGACGAGGCGTTTATATAAATAATATACTTTATTGGTTATCGAAAGTCAAGACTTTTAAAGAGGGTAATTAATTAATCTGTCCAAAAAGCACTACATAATTTTTTCCATAGGCTTTGGCGCATTTTGGGCAAGTAGTGTAGGAAAAATAAAGTTTTTTCAGCTTTTGATTTTTGCTTTTAACATATTCTTCTATTTCTTTTGCCCAGATTCCTGCATTTTGATAGGGTCCTTCAAAAACTTTGGTCAAAAAAGTTCCAGAAAGAGTAGTCATCTGTGCGCCAGGAACATTTTTTATGACATCAAGATAGATGTCACAACCCCAAGAAGATTTTTCATCGGTGAGCATCAACTGATAAGAAGCTTTTGCCTGAGCTTTTTCAATCAGCCCCATGTTTTTTATAATTTTCTTACCCATATTTAGAGGAATATGAAGAAAACTTATCACCTGATCTTTGACAAATAGTTTATCTTTCCAGACAATCGTTTTATTCTGCCAAGGCTTGGGATCAAAAGGCTCGCAGCAGCCGGTTGGTTTTGTTTGATTGGTCATATTATGTAAATTATAGATTGGATTAAACTATTTTGCAACAAACTAAAGGTGGGAAAATAACGGCTTGGAGATAGTTCATTGATTATGTTAAAATACCTTTCTATGGAAGCAAAGACTAGATATGCTGCTAGAGCTGCTTGTAATCTTATATCTATTGCTGCACTTTTGGTTACAGCGTCTTGCGCTACAGCTTCTACTTCTCCAAGTAGTCCTGATGCTTCAACCGGTTTGCCACAAATGACTATGCCAACCCTTACGCCGCCAGTAGAGGCTATCCCTATACTTCCTATACCGCTAGATCCGTCGCTTTCCGCTCCGGCTTTTTGCGGAAAAGTAGAGACAAACGTAACTTCTGCAGTCCAGGAAGCCCTTCTAAAATCAGGTAGTGGACTAACTTTACCTGATATAATAGGTGCCCATTGGTATTTGGCTTTGGCTCATAATGGTAGTATATTTTCCGGCGATGTTGGTCCTGCTATAACAAATCCTGGCCCCAATAGTCATTTTAATATTGTCGGTAAGAATGATCCGGTTTGCGTCTCTCCAGATGAAGTAGCGGCAAGATTAAGACTTGGTGTATCAATCAGCGATGAAAATGGTAATTCCAGATAAAACAGAACAATTAAGGCATATACACTAATCGAAACCGAAATAACGATGTTTACCCTGCTTGCCCCTCGTAGTCCCGCTTAGCGGGATGGAAGTGGGGAGTTTATCGAAGGGATGTTGGAACTTTTTTGTCTTTATAATTTATTCCTTATCCATAAATCAAGTCCGTCATTCTTGTATCTTGGTACCAGATGAATGTGAAAATGAAAAACAGATTGTTGTGCATCTTTACCACTTGCATGAAGTAAATTTATTCCCGTAGGTTTATTTTCATAAACCAGTTTCTTAGTTAGTTTTTTTACCCCAACAGCGACTATTTGTAAAGTTTCTTCATCAATATCAAAGAGATTTTCAATATGTTCCTTAGTTATAAGTAAAGTGTGGCCTTTTGACGCCTGTTCTAATGGAATAATTGCAATTAAATTTGGGTCTTCATATACTATATCTGCAAAAGCTTGTTTTTGAATTATTTTGCAAAATATACAATTGTCCATGAATTAAGTATATCAGGAATTTGCGGAGAGCGTGGGTCCACTTCGCTAAAACTTCCCACTTCGCCAAGGCTTCGAGTGACAAGTCGAGGACTAAAAAACGATATTGGAACTTTTATAAATCCCACTTTTGTGAGATTTAGAGGCGCTTCATTAAAAAATACAAACAGGAGTAATAATGAATGATAAAATCACACACCGTGGGTGAGAGTTTATTATTGACACGATTATAGAATTAGTATATAATTGTCTTAATTATGAGAACATATTCTATGATCGATACCATTAAATTATTCAAAGAACGAGAGATCGATCTTTTTACTCTTGATGATTTTGGCCGATTACTAGACATCAAAAACCAAAATACCATTTATAAAAAAATTCAACGCTTGGAGAAAAAGGCTATTGTCAGAAAACTTATCAAGGGAAAGTATTGGTTCAGTCTTAGTCGCTTTAATGATTTTAAAACTGCCAATTTTTTGTTTCAGCCGTCATATGTCTCTCTTGAGTCAGCCCTGTCTTTTTACGGAATTATCACTGGTTTTTCTTATAGAATAACTTCTCTTACAACTAATAAACCACGATCGTTTATTTTTGATGAAAAAGACTTCTTTTACAGTCACATCAATCCGGATTTTTTCTGGGGATATGAAAAAAAAGAAGATTTTTTAATTGCCGAAAAAGAAAAAGCCCTTCTTGATTTTTTATATTTTCATACCAAAGGATTAAGAGCGTTTGATAAAGAAGAAATGGATTTTTCAGAAATAGATAGCAAAAAATTAATAATTTATGGAAAAAGATTTAAAAATAATAAACTATTAAAAATTATCAGCGAACAAATTCTATGATTACGAAAAAACAGGCGGAGGATTTGGCAAAATATTACCAGATTGATGAGTTCACCATTGTCAGAGAGTATCTGCAAATTTTATTTTTGAGCTATCTTTATAAAGAGAAACAGGCTGATAAGATCTATTTCAAAGGAGGGACAGCCATCAGGCTTCTTTTTGGCTCTTCTCGTTTTTCCGAAGACCTGGATTTTTCCACACCGCTGACAACAACTGTAATTAAGAAAACGATAAAAATAGTCGAAAGATCAATTCAGAAAGAACTGCCTGGTGTTAATATTTTTCCTTTGTATACGGGTAAAAAAGGCTTGCGATTACGACTAAAATACCAAGCGGACGATTATAAATACCCGTTGGTTATTAGGCTTGATTTTAACGAAGTAAAGAAGATAGGGAAAAAGATACTGACTCCACTAGTTACAAAGTTTCCGGTCGTAATTTTTCCACTGATAATCCATCTAACAGATACGGAGATCTTAACCGAAAAACTCTGTGCTTTATTAACTCGAGGGAAAGGAAGGGATTTCTATGATGCTTGGTTTTTACTGGAAAGAGGCATAAAAATTGACACCGAATTATTAAAAGAAAAACTAAAGGAAAGAGGGAAAAAATTTAAAAGGGAGGAGATCTTGAAAAAAATAAAGAACTATCCTCAAAAACAGCTTATTCAAGATCTTTCCCAATTTTTACCCGCGTCACAAAGGAAAGTTATTCTTGTATTAAAAAACAGCTTGAAAAAGAGCCTTTCTAGATTTCTCCACCCATCAGGCTGAAAATTGCTAAAGTCAGGGCGACCAAAATCACTGTGTAGTAATAAAGCCAGGGTTTTTTGGTGCGGTAAAAATGGTAGAGAAGACCGAAAGTTATTAAGCCACCAAGGAAATAGGCGACTAGGGGAGTCCGGTAAAAAAATATTCCTATACTGACAAAAACGACTGCTAAAGGTACGGTCATATAAATAGCTTTATAAAGCGTCTTCAGTTTTGATTTGAAAACAAACC
>PFOE01000108.1:0-351 GCA_002792355.1 Candidatus Roizmanbacteria bacterium CG_4_10_14_0_2_um_filter_36_35
TAATTAATCTTAGAATATTTTGTGGAATATTACCATGATATTTTTCATTTAGCTTTTTTGCAAATAAAATCGCAAGATGATAAAATTTATATATGCAAACAATAGAGAAAACCAACATTTTGTTTGAAGTAAACGATGTTTTTGGAAAATCAATTCGAACAACAAAAACCTATTGGAAGAAGATTTTTTTAATTAAGCATAAAGAACTAATTATTAAAACAGAAAAAGTAATTGAAACGATTGCAAATCCAGATGAAGTTAGAGTTAGCATACAAGACAAATATATTTTTTTGTTTTATAAAAAATACGAGGAAAATCATCTCGTTGTTGTGGTAAAATATCTTAATAATC
>PFOE01000108.1:375-5440 GCA_002792355.1 Candidatus Roizmanbacteria bacterium CG_4_10_14_0_2_um_filter_36_35
AAATATATTTTGATCCAATTGGAAATGTTATGAATATTTGGTGGGGTAACAAGAAAGACGCGTATGTCTCGGAAGAAGTTGAGTCTTCAAAGCGCAATGACGTGATTATTAAAGATAAAAGGGGAGTTCCAATAAGTATAGAAATTATTGGGATATTACCCAATGAACTAAATATTTCGGAAAAAACAAAAGCATTAATCGATAATAATAAATCTCCATTTATTCTTTCTTCGGGGTAAGTTAGGAAGATTGAAAAAATAAAACCCACTAATAAGTCTTGATAGATGACCAGTTATGCATTATGATTAAACCATATGAACACGATTTCAATTTCTCAACTGAAAATTAATCCTTCAAAAGCTATTGATGCGGCGCTTGATTATCCGTTGGCGGTTAAAAATAGAAATAAAGTTAAAGCTTATCTTTTAGGTAAGGAACTTTACGAAAAGATTGTTTCGTATATTGAAGGTTTAGTTGATATAAAGGCAGTTGAGGAAATAAATTTTAAAAAAGGTAAAGATTTTGAAAAGGTTGTAAAAGAGCTTGATCTATGAAAATAATAATCTCCTCAAGAGCAGAAAAAGAATTAAGAAAAATTTCAAAAATTGATCAAATAGCAATTATTAGGAAAATTAGATCGATTAAAGATTCTTCTACCATTCTTAATGAGGAAAAACTCTCCGGATATAAAAATATCTTTCGAGTAAGAATCGGCCAGTATCGGGTTGTTTATCGAAAATCTATTAACGAGATTTATATTATTCTAATTGGTCACCGAAAGGATATCTATCATCTTTTAAAACAACTTTTTGGATAAGCCTATATAATAAATTGAATTATGAAAAGTAATAAAATAATAGTCCTCATTAACAAACCTATTAGTAAGGTTTTTGAGTTTACAATTACTCCACCAAATTCAACGTTTTGGATTGATGGAGTTGCAAAAGAAGAAACAAACGAATGGCCTGTCCAAATTGGGACAGTTTATAAATTAACTAATAATAAGGGTGATATATCGAATGTTATTGTAAAACAAATTATTAATAATGAGTTGGTCGAATGGATTTTTGAGGATAAAAATTATCATTGCAGATATACTTTTAAACCAGTTAAAAATAACAAAACCGAATTCACATATTATAAATGGGTGGATAAGGGAGAGATAGATGAACCGTTTACTTTGAAAACTTTGAATAAACTTAAATTGGTTATTAAATAGTATTATAAATTATTAATTTAGTTAAAGTTATGAACTTAAAGAATAAAATTATTGTAATAATAGGTGGCGGTTTACGAAAAATGTCGAACTTCATTTGATTAGCTCGGCCTTCGGCCTCGCTTGCTTCTGCCTTCGCTTTCAGCTTCGGCGGACAGGTCGGCGCGGCGCCTTTACACTGAGCCCGCCGAATGTGCTCACCCGCCGCGCTTCCGTATTTTTTGTGCGCGCGATTTTTGCTCGCTACCACGAGCATTTTTACATCTATTTAATTTTTATCTCTTTAATGATTTTATTCCCTGGTTTCATTTGTTCCTCCCAGTATCTCTTCTCATCACTTTGCATTGCTGAATAATCTGTATATTCCCTACCTGTCCACGGGCTAATATACTTATTATCTTGCTTCATCCATTCTTGATTGGCTCTTTGCATAGCTTGAGGATCTGAATAGTCTTTTCCGTCCAGTCCTTTGAAATAAGGATACTTTGAATTTTCAATATTTCCGGTTGTAATCCCAATATCTGATAGTTGAATTGGTCTTTTAATTTCGTCCATATTTTTCACCTCCTTTCTGGAATGAAACTTATTGTTTATTACAACGCTATTGTATCAAATTTTTACTTAAATTGCCATAGTTTCCGAGCAGTATTTTTATAAGTTTCTCTTGTTATTATTTTGGAATTTTGTTATATTTTAATTGAGCTCAAGAAAACCGAAGGGATTTTTAATGCCCTCGTTGGACAAATCCTTTCGGGTTTGAGCTCACCAGCGAGGGTATTTAAGTTTTGTTCTTTAAAAATTTTCGCGCTTTTTCTTTGCACTAAAAAATTCAGAAGAATTTTTCAGTGTGTTCGAGCCGACTTTTTCGGAGGCGCGGCACTTCGACTTCGCTCAGTGTAAACTGCCGCGCCGGAGCTTGGCGAACCCCGCTTAGCGGGGTGAGCCTACCTTTTTGAAAATAGTTCGAAGTTGTTCGTAAAGAGGGCACAAAAGGAGACCGTTGGGGAAGGCGCTAGCCGCGCCCGCCCTCGCGGCCAGCGCCGCAGAGGCTTCGGACAGGAAAAATTCGAGCCGGAAAGAGAAAGATATAGAGAAAAAGCGCGAAAATTTAGAACGAAAGAACAAAACAAAAACTATGACCAAATACATAGCTTACTGCCGAAAATCCACCGACGAAAAAGATAAACAGATCATGTCTATTGAGCAACAAACAGAAGAATTAAAATCATTTGCTCAAAGAGAAAACTTGGAAATTTCAGAATTTCTGACCGAAGCGGAAACCGCAAAAATTCCCGGAAGACCAGTTTTCAATTCTCTCATTTCCTTAATTGAAAAAGGGTTAATCAACGGAATTATCAGTTGGCATCCGGACAGACTAGCTAGAAATTCAATTGACGGCGGGAAAATAATTTATTTAGTCGATACCGGAAAACTTCAATCTCTGAAATTTCCCTCCTTTTGGTTTGAGAATACACCGCAAGGTAAATTCATGCTTTCAATTGCTTTTGGCCAATCGAAATATTATGTTGATAATCTTTCCGAGAATGTTAAGCGTGGCTTGTATTTTAAGTTACGCCGCGGCGGTTGGCCGTCTTACGCTCCACTGGGATACAAAAACGATAGAAATACTCGAAGCATTATAGTAGATCCAAAAGCTGCGGGATTATAGTGAATGAATCGTTTAGAAAATTCGCCTCTGGCGAATTTTCCTCGATGAAAGACATTCGTGATCTGTTTTTCAAAAACGGGATAACTCGTAGAAATGGAAAACCTTTACATTTCAACCAAATCCGGGAAATGCTCCAGAGAACTTTTTACTTTGGCCTTATGACCTATCATGGTGAAACTTACGAAGGAAAGCACAAGCCACTAGTTACCAAAAAACTTTTTGATGAAGTGCAGAAAGTTTTAGAAAAAAAATACAACAGGAAACCGCAAAAACACGAATTTGCATTTACCGGATTTATTAAATGCAAAGAGTGCGACAGTTTTTTTACCGCCGAGAAACACAAAAAGTTCTATCCCAAAACCCGAGGCGAAGTGGAAT
Source organism: Candidatus Roizmanbacteria bacterium CG_4_10_14_0_2_um_filter_36_35 (assembly GCA_002792355.1). Taxonomy (GTDB): domain Bacteria; phylum Patescibacteriota; class Microgenomatia; order UBA1406; family GWC2-37-13; genus GWC2-37-13. Next base: position 3,639 of record PFOE01000108.1, read on the forward strand.
ACACTTATTATCGTTGCGTGAAGAAAAAGGGTGTTTACTCTCAACCATATCTTCGTGAAGAAGAATTAGAAAACCAATTGCGAGGTTTAATATTGAGTGTTTCTCTTTCCGAAGTTTGGGCCAACAAACTTTTAAAAATGGCAGAAAAGGACGGAAAGAAAGAAAAGCAGTTCGCCGTTGGCGAACTCCAAAAACTCTCATTTTCTCTAACTGAACTTGAAAAGAAATTGGATAAACTTCTCGAAAGTTATTTGGAAGAAATTGTTGACACCGAAAGTTATCAAAAGAAAAAAGAAAAATTACTTCAACAAAAACAATTTCTCAAGGAAAAAATTGTTGAAATTAAAACCAAAGGTTTGAGTTGGCTCGAACCACTCAATGAATTCATAAAAGAGGCCGCTGATGCGGCCAAAATCGCGCGCGCAAAAAATAGTTGCCATGATTTATCTATCATGGCAAAAACTGTCGGCTCGAACTTCTTTTTAAAGGATCGGCGGCTGTCCGCAAGTTTCAAAAAAGGCGGATTTGACGCGCTAGCCGCGGAGGCGCCCTACGTTCCTCAGGGTAAAGGCGCGGCAAGCGCTACCTCCCGACCTCTTTCTTCTCTTTACTGGCTGCAGATTCTGGACTTGGAAAATCAGTTGCGATAAAGGTTGCAGAGCTTGGAGCTAAAGTAGCTTTAGTTGCCAGAACAGAAAAAGAACTGCAACAGACAAAAGAGATAATAATACAAAAAGGTGGAACTGTAGAATATTTTGTTTGTGATCTGCGAGATCTAGAAGAAGTTAAACAAACAGTTCAAAAAATATTAAAGAAATATAAAACCATTGATATTTTGGTTAATAATGCAGGGATTTGGACAGATGAGTTTCTTGAAAAAGAAAATCCTCAACTTAGGAAAACCGCTTTAGAAACAAATGTCCTTGGGAATATTCAATTTACTTATGAAGTTTTACCGATCTTTCAACAAAAAAACCAGGGCCACATTTTTAATGTTATATCAACATCAGGAGCAAATGATACACCATCAGGGGATAACTCACTTTGGAAAACATACGGAGCATCAAAATGGGCGATGACTGGTTTTACAAAAGCCCTTCGAGATTCATTAAATGAAACAAAAATTAAAGTAACAGCATTTCATCCGGGAGGCTTTGATAGCATGCTTTATGAAAAAGCAAAGCGACCAAATCCCCATAATCAACCATGGATGATGAAAACCGACGATATTGCAGACATAGTTGTTTTTACACTAACTCGACCAGATGATGTTTTAGTTGAAAGACTTGTAGTGAGTAAAGTGTAATTTTCCTACGAGAATTTGTTAAAAACGAAATTCTTTTTCCCTCTTTATTTTCTGAATTTATATTAGACTGATATTAAGACGGTTTGCGCGCCAGCCGTTTTTGCTATGGAAATAAAAGTAATTCCACTACTGCATACATTGCTTTTTATACTTTGGTATATCAGTCTAATGATTTTGGCTGGTTATATTTTCTTTCTCAATCGCCAATCAATTCCATTGGATACCAACTTACTGATTGGATTTTTTTCTTTTAATTTCTTAGTTTTAATTGGTTTTATTCTTATGACAACAATTCGTGTTTTTATTAAGCTTCAAGAAATTTTATTTACAAATAAACTAGCCTTAATGTTTTTTATCTTATTAATTATTGTTGGAATTTTCTCTGCATCTTTATTTTTAAACTTGAACAATATAAAAAGTTTGGCTCAAAAACAAGCAAAACAAGGATCAGTCTTGTCCCAAATAAACACCATAAAAAATTATTATTTAACATTTT
>PFOE01000040.1 GCA_002792355.1 Candidatus Roizmanbacteria bacterium CG_4_10_14_0_2_um_filter_36_35
TTCCGTTTGATAATTCATATAAAGGTTCCGGTTTAGCTATGATAGTAGAAATTTTAGCTTCGGTTTGGCCAGGAGCGAGTTTTGCAAATCTAAATTACGAAAAAGATGGGTGGGGAAATTTATATGTGGCTTTTTCATCAGATCTATTAAGTAACACAGAAGTTTTCAAAGAAAGAATGGAAAAATTAATCCTAACATTAAAAAACTCAAAAACTAAAGATAATCAAACCGTTCGTATACCAGGAGAACACACTTTCAAACTAATAGATGAAAATCTAAAAAAAGGGGAAATTGAAGTAGACGAAAATATTATTAAGGCAATAAAAACTTATTTAGAATAATTCACGACTAAAAAACCCTCTTGACAAGGCTTCCTTACTTGTTTATACTTTCCTTACTATGTTACAAACAGTAAGGATAACTAGTAAAAGACAGATAACGATTCCAGTTAAAATATTCAATGAGCTTGGTTTTTCTCAAGGAGATCGTTTATTGGTTAAAAAAAAAGACAATTCCATCATGTTAACTCCGGCTGAAGATTTGGTTAAAAGTTTGGCTGGAGTAATTAAGGTTCCAAAAGTTTTGGAAGATAAGGATGTGGAAACTATGATTCACGACGCAAAAGTCGAATATTTTAAACAAAAATATAAAAGTAAAAAATGATATTTGTCGACACTAACTATTTCCTCCGGTATTTTTTGGATGACGGAAGCGACCAACACAAAAAGGCCACTTTATTATTGATATCTGCCAGTAAAGGAGAGAAAAATCTAACTACTTCTACTCTGGTTATTTTCGAAATTTTCTGGGTGTTGGGAAGTGTATATAAGTTGGGGAAAGAAAAAAAGACAGAGATAATAGAAAATCTTGTCAACATGACCTTTGTTGAGTTAAAGGAAAGGGATTTACTGCAAAAAGCTTTAAGAATATACAAACTAACTAAACTACAATTAGAAGATTGTTACAATTTGGTTTTTTTCCAGGAAAACAAAATTGACAAATTCGCTACTTTTGATAAAAAACTAAAAAAATTAATCGGAAAATTTTCTTGTTCTAAACCAATATAATGTTAAAACGACTAACAATCTTGTTTTTAATTTTTTTGCTCGCACTACCTTTTCTTTTTTACCTCTTCCAATATATCTCCAGAGCCGCTCCGAGAAAAGCCAATATTGTCGTTGATGTTGTTAAAACTTCCGGGCCATTTCCTGACCGTTGGAAAGCTCTAGCTCAAGGAGGGGAGGAAACAGGAGTCCGGATGCTGGGCAACGTCGTCCCCCAGATTTCCGAACTCTATCCCCGATTCATCAGACTCGATCATATCTATGATTTTTATGACATTGTTTCCCGCGACTCAACAGGCAGTTTAAATTTTAACTTTTCCAAATTAGACGAAACTGTTTGCGATATCTATCACGCCGGCGCCAAACCGTTTTTTTCCCTAGGATATATGCCGCCTGTTATCTCAAAAGACGGTTCCTTAATCGGAAGACCGAATAATTGGAATGAATGGAGCCTATTAGTACAAAAAACAATCGAACACTATAGCGGTAAAAATACTATTTTACCCTGCGGGTCAATGTATGATTTTTGGAAAACCGATATTTATTATGAAGTCTGGAATGAGCCGGATCTTGAGACCTTTGGCAAATGGAAGTATCTTGGAGGCAAGAGTTATTCTGAGCTATACTCTTATTCGGTAAAAGGCGCGGCCGCTTCCAAGAATGTTTTTTCCTATAAACTCGGTGGGCCGGTGACGACAGCGCTTTACAAAAACTGGATTCAGAAATTTTTAGACTATGTGGCGGTCAATAATTTAAAACTTGACTTTATCAGCTGGCACCACTATTCAAAAAAAACCGACGACTACACCGACGATATTATCAAATTAAACAAATGGCTAGGGGAAAGCCCGCGCTACGACCGGTTTGAAAAATTACCAAGAATTATTTCAGAGTGGGGTTATGACAGCGAGAAAAACCCGATTGCCGATACTGAAGTCGGCGCCGCTCACACCTTGGCCTCAATCAGGAACTTTATCAACGCCAATCTTGAAGCAGCATTTTTATTTGAAATTAAAGACGGCCCCTTTTTGTCTTGGGGAATCCTCAACCACGACGCTAGCAAAAAACCCCGCTGGTATGCTCTACAAATGCTAAATTCTTTAGGTGGAAACCAGATAATTATTGATGGTGAAGGCACCTATGTGACGGCCCTATCCAGTAAGAACGACGATAGAATCAGTTTAATTTTAACAAACTATGACGGTAGTGGTCGAAACACCGAAGCCGTGCCGGTGGTTTTCAAAAATCTGGCTCCGGGAAAATATAATCTAACCAAAATCTATATTGACGGAAGAAAAGAAACTAGCTTAAATCTTAGACCAATAAACGGAGAGATTAGTTTAAAAGGAGATAAATCAATTATTATGCCAGCTAATTCGATAGTGGCGATAGAACTTACTTCTTTATGACGATTGACGGTACCAGGCCTGGTTTGGTTGCCTCTTTCATCTGCATAAAGCCCTCAGAGACAATTTTATTGATATACATGATCTTGTGGTAGAGCATAAACTCGCCCAAAAACAAGACCAAGAAACCGGTCAAAACCACAATCATCATCGTCATCATATGACTCTTGATGTAGTGGTTAATTTTATGTTCCATAAAATCAGTTTATCAAGTTTTTCAACTTCGTCAAGTTGCAAAAAAAATATCGCATAAGATAGAAGAAGATAAGAAGATTGATTAAAGAAATACTGAAAATAAAAAACATGCTGTTAAAAAGATTAATGATCGGCATGATCGCCGGCACCGACCAGCTGCGGTAATGATTGAATAAGCTCGTAATTGAAATTATGATAAATAAACCGATCAGTTTCGGCTTTTTTAATGATGCCAGAAGTAAAAAACTCAAGGGAAGCAAGCTGTAGCGTTCGTGTATTTTGGTTAAAAACAGAAAGGCCGTCAATGCGCTTATAGACAAAGCCGTGAAAAGCGTTTCTTTTTTATTTTTGCTCTTAAAAATACGGAAGACAACAAAAAGATTGATAAGCCCGACGATTACGTATCCAAACAATCTGTAAGAAATACCGAGAAGAAAAGGAGCGGTATCTTTTATTCCTTTAAGGCCGGTCACAAACACCCAGAAATTAAAGGCGCCGTTTGTCACATATGGCAGGCTTTGAGCCGCCAGAACTCCCTTGCTGTAAACGGTGTACGGATAGAGAAATATATTCCTTCCTTTTATAAATGGAAGGAAAGCCAAACAAAAAACAATATTGGCGACAAACAGATTAATAATTGATTTCTTAAGGCCAAAAATTTTAATAAATAAAACCGCATAAACCGGCAGAAAAACCAAGGCGGTTGGTTTGATAAGAAGAGCCAGCGTAAACAAAACCGCCGAAAGAACAGCCTTTTTAAAATAAAAAAGCAGATAAACGGAAAATAGGACAAAAAAAACCGGAATGGAATCGATCTGGCCCCAAAGACTGCTATTATAAATAAAGACAGGATTGAAAAGAATTAGGCTGACAGCGATAAATTTGCCTTTTTTAGTCAAAAGAAAAACAAGGTAAGCAATACCGAGATCGGCAACGACCCCTGGAATCTTCATCAGTCCGGCGAGAAACTCGGTTTTTTCCAGAAAAAAAATAACGTTTGAGGGAACAAGCTGGACATGGAGATTAAGCCACCAATAGAGATTATGAATCAGGGGTTGAAGGAATCGCATAACAACAAAGATAAAAATTGCCAGAGGAGGATAGTTAGGAGTTGCCGAGGCAAAGACATTTGAAGACTGAGTTTCGTAAAAGTTTTGCGGGCCTCTGACAAGAAAGTCTTTTGCCCAAACCATATGATTGTTGACATCCCAGCTATAGTTGACAAAAATTAGAGAAAAACGGATTAAAAATCCAAGCAGAAAAAGAAAAAATAATAGATGTTTTTTTATAAAACCCACTTTTTCATTATAATATAAAGGACTATGCAGAAAAAACAGTCTTTATTTTTGCTTTTACTGATTGTTATTTTGGGAATGGTTCTTCGCTTTTACCGGATAAGTGATCTGGCGGTGTTTTTGGCCGATCAAGCCTCGGATTCGCAAAAAGTCTTAGAGATGTTACGGGGAAAACTTACTCTTCTTGGACCGATCACTTCAGTTGGCGGATTTTATAATGGTCCGATTGTCTATTATCTAATGCTTCCTTTCTATTTTTTCCTCAAAGGCGATCCGATTGCCGGAACGGTTTTCCAATCAACTTTGTCCGTCGCCACCATTCCCATCATTTATCTTATCGGAAGAAAGATAAAGAATGAAAAAGTCGGACCGTTAGCCGGATTTTTATTTGCCATTTCGCCCCTGATGATTGAATATTCAAGATCCGCGTTTAATTCTTCACCGGCTATATTTTTTTCCAGTCTGATTATCTACTTTTTTATTTTGATTACAGAAGAATACAGAAAATGGATGGCGCTATTATTGGGAATTATGATTGGTTGGATTGTTCAGATGCACTATTTTACAATAGCTTTTTTATTTTTGACGGGATTATACCCCATCTTTTTTAAGAAAACCCGACTGACTTTTTCTTACTATTTTTTTCTGTTTTTAGGATTTATAATCGGCCTGGCCCCATTTCTCCTTTTTGAAATCCGCCACCAATTTTTGAACACCCACTTATTTATTAAATATCTTGTCTCAAAAAAAACAGGCGGAGGAAGATCTATCAATAATAGTTTTTATGTCTGGTCCCAAGCAACCGGTATGATTCTGTTTGGTAATCGATTTGCGGCGGGGATAATAGGATTTATCACTATTATGATTTCAACATTAATGATAAAAATTAAAAAAAAGGCCAAACATCTTTCAGTCTTTCTCCTGCTTTTTATTCTTGTTTTTTTAATTGGAGCCGTTTATAACCGGACAATGCACGACCACTATATTATCTCTTTTCATACCTCGCTTATTATTTTACTGGCTCTTTTTTTAGTCATTTTTTTCAAAGAAAAAACTCTTCCAATTGTCGTTTGTTGTTTAATTTTGATGATTTTTAACTTTTCTGGTTGGAATCTGACCCAAGAAAAACACCCGCTGCAAAAAGGACTCAATATCCTTGATTTTAAAAAAGCAGGGGCAATTATAAAAGAAGACAAAAAAGGAGTTTATAACATTGCCATGCATAGCCAGGGCGACAACCGGGCGATGCCTCTTCGCTATATGCTTTCTTTGGCAAACGAGCATCCGCTTGATTATGAGCATTACGGCGAGGCACAATTTTTATATTTTATCCTTCCTAAAAACGAAAGTCTGGAAAAGCAGACGATGTGGGAATATACCTCTTTTGGGCCATCAAAAGTAGTTAAAAAATGGAATTTGAATAAAGATTATTTGATCTATCTTTTAGCGAAGGACAATGTTCAATAAAAAACAACCGTAGATTATATAATTGCTATGGGTCTAGATTACTTTAGCATCTAACATTTGCTAAGATAGATTATCTAGACGATGAAAAACAAATATTTT
>PFOE01000086.1 GCA_002792355.1 Candidatus Roizmanbacteria bacterium CG_4_10_14_0_2_um_filter_36_35
TGTGGTAGAAATCGGATCGTCTTTAATTCAGCTTTTTGGAAAAAAGTTTTTAAAGAAAAAAATCTTTCCGGTCGCTCCGTTTCATCTCTATTTACAAAATAAAGGCTGGGAAGAACCGAAAATCGTCATGCGTCTCTGGCTTATTTCCATTATCTTCGTCATCTTCGGTTTGATGATTGCCTTCATGAAGTAAATCCGCATCTTCTTCTTGTCAAATCAAGCCGATCAGCTAACCTCCGAGGTTGCGGAGGCCAGACACCCTAAGGGTGTCCAAGGTTTCTCGTGCCTAGTCACCCTAAGGGTGACCAGAGAGACTTCGCTCGGAAGGACAAAGAAAGACGTGGTAGAATAGAGTTATGGAGCCAAAAGAGGATACATTTTTTTTTGATTCGTATTCTGTTTTGCCGGATAAGAAAGAAATTCGCTTTTGCTACAAATATCGTGATTTAAAATTTACAGAAACAATTTTTATACCCGAAGCAATCCCGAGTTCGGTAAACTCTGTTTTGTTGACAAAAGTTCTTCAAAACCTCCATTTGATTCTTGGCATTAGTTATTACAAAATGCACTGTTCCAAAAAAATCATTATTCCCTATTCATTGACTCCTGAACAAGCTCAATTTTGGAATACAGTTTATACAAAAGGTCTTGGAGAATTTTTTTACAGAAATAAAATTGATTTTAGGGGATTAATTAATTTTCCCTATGTTGATAAGCCAAACATACAACCTCGTAGGTTAAGTGAAGCTAAAAAAGACAGATTTTTAGTCGGAGTTGGAGGAGGAAAGGATTCGATTGTTGTTTTAGAGCTTCTTAAAAAGGAAAAAAAAGAAATAACTGGATTGATATTAGAAACTGGAGGCTCCCATATCCAAAAAGAAGTTGCCAGAGCCGTTGGAATAGGGTTTTTTTTAGTAAAAAGGCAATTAGACGAAAAACTATTTCAGTTAGAGAATATATATAAAGGCCACGTGCCTTTTTCAGCCATTTACGCCTTTATTGCCTTATTAGTTTCTGTCATTTACGACTATTCTTCAATAATCACCGCCAATGAAAAAAGTTCAAATTTTGGCAACGTCAATTATCTGGGGGAGGAAATTAATCACCAATGGAGTAAAAGCGAAGAATTCGAAAAACTTTTCAAAAACTACGTCGAAGAATTTATCACGCCTTCTATCGACTACTTTTCCAAGTTGAGAAAATATTCAGAAATGGATATAGCAAAGATGTTTATTAAATACAAAAAATACTTTTTTGTTTTTTCAAGCTGCAATAGGAATTTCATAATCAAAGAAAAAGCAAATAAAAAATGGTGTGGCGAGTGTCCGAAATGCGCTTTTGTGTTTATTATGCTTGCTGCTTATCTTAGTAAAAAAGAAGTGGTTAAAATTTTCGGAAAAGACCTGTTTAATGACGAAAGCCTTATTTCTTTATATATAGATTTGATTGGAAAAGGCAAGATGAAGCCTTTTGACTGTGTTGGTACGTTTGAAGAGTCCCAACAGGCTTTCAAGATAATCAAAGATAAAGGAGAATATGATAACGATAAAGTTATAAAAGCGATTCCACTATGAAATTAGAAGAATTAAAAAAATACAAAAAAATTCTTATCTTAGGTTATGGCAAGGAAGGTCAGGCAACGGAGAAATTTCTTAAAAAATATCTTCCTGACGTTAAAATTGGAATTGCGGATAAAAATCTCAATCCAAACTATCTTGACGAACAAAAAGATTACGATTTGGTGATTCGTAGTCCCGGAATATCCAAGAAATTAGTTACTCGTCCCTATACGACTGCTTCCAATATTTTTCTCGCCAACATAAAAAATGCTGTAATCGGCGTTACCGGAACTAAAGGAAAAAGTACTACCGCCAGTCTTATTTATTCAATTTTAAAAAAAGCTGGGAAGAAAGTTCGTTTAGTAGGTAATATTGGTCAACCGATGCTTGAAGAGTTATTAATGCCTGTTGATGAAAAAACGATTTTTGTTGTTGAATTTTCAAGCTACCAATTAGAAGATATTCAATATTCGCCTAATATTTCCGTGGTTTTAAACCTATTTCCCGAACACATGAACTATCACGGTGATATCAAAAATTACTTTGACGCCAAGAAAAACATCATCTCAAAAGCAGATTACTTTATTTATAATCCTCGATATGAAAAGTTGAAAGATTGGGTAAAGGAAACAAAATGCAAAACTGTACCCTTTGTAAAAAAAATTAATTTTGATATTAAAGATATTTCTTTAATTGGTGAGCACAACTGGGAAAATATAAAAGCGGCGGTAACAGTAGCGCATCTTCTAAAAATAAGCGACGATATTATCAAAGAAGCAGTCAAGTCGTTTAAACCTTTGCCTCACCGATTGCAACTGATAGGAATTTTCAAAGGAATTACTTTTTTTGATGATGCCATATCTACAATACCAGAGTCAACCATTTTTGCCATCAAGGCCTTAAAAAATATCGGGACCATCTTTCTTGGCGGTGAAGATCGGGGATATCAATTTGAAAAATTAGTTAAAACGATTTTTGATTACAAAATTCCTAACGTTGTACTGTTTCCTGATAGTGGCGGTAAAATTTTTAACATAATTCAATTACAAAAGAAACAACAATTACTTCGCTTTTTTAAAACAACCAGTATGGAAGAAGCAATTAAATTTGCTTATCAATATACTCCTAAAGGCCAAATCTGCCTTCTTTCTTGTGCCTCTCCCAGTTACAGTCTTTGGAAAAATTTTGAGGAAAAAGGAAATGAGTTTCAAAAGTATGTGAAAAAATATGCTTAAAAAATTATTAATTCGCAATAGATTCTTTATACCGTTAATAACAATTCCGTTATTACTATCTTTAATTGGTCTAGCTTTTATTTTTGAAGCTTCGGCAATACGGTCTGCGAGTGAATACGGTGACAGTCTTCATTATTTAAAGTATCAGGCGATTTGGCTAGGAGTGGGACTATTAGTAATGGCTTTTTTTTGTTTTTACGATTATAAAAAATTGTATTTTTTTTCTTTTATCTCTTTGGGAATAACGATATTTCTTTTAATGATTGTACTGATTCCTGGAGTCGGCTTTCAGGCCGGAGGAGCAAGGCGTTGGATTGATTTTGGTTGGTTTAATGTCCAACCGACCGAACTAGCAAAATTTTCTGTCATTATTTATCTATCATCCTGGTTTATTCATAAAGAAAAAAGGAGATTTTTATCGTTTATTACTTTAGTCGGTTTTCTCGTATTTCTTATAATTTTACAGCCGGATATGGGAACAGCGATCATTGTTTTTTTGTTAAGTTTGGTTATTTATTACTTAGCCGGAATGAATATTTTAAACTTTATTTTGTTTATACCTGGAGCCGCAGGATTATTTTACTTGTTAATTAAAGCCGCTCCATACCGTCTTAATCGTTTAGCAGCTTATTTAAATCCGGCCACCGATCCTCAAGGAATAGGATATCACATAAATCAGATATTAATATCTCTTTCACAAGGAGGATTATTCGGACAGGGGTTTGGTTCTTCTCGGCAAAAATACTTATTTTTACCGGAAGCCCACACTGACTCCATCTTTGCCATCATTGCTGAAGAATACGGTTTTATCGGGTCTTTAATCTTAATCGGGCTTTATTTTGTTTTTATTTATAAAGTTTACCACCTAATAAGGTTAGCTCCTGACAAACTGTCAAAATTAATAGCGGCCGGAATTTTTGCTTTTTTCAATCTGCAAATTATTATCAATTTAGCCGGAATGGTAGGGTTGTTTCCTCTGACCGGAGTATCCTTGCCGTTTATATCTTATGGAGGAAGCAATCTATTAATATCGTTTGCGTTGATAGGAATATTGCTTAACATAGAGAAGAGAGTAAAAGTATAATTAAGTTAAAAATATCAAATTATAAATAATAAATGACAAATGAATTTTAAATCACAAATAATTAATTTTTAAACATTTGTAATTTATCATTTGTTATTCATTTGTGGATTTGAAATTTGTCATTTAAAATTATGAAGATTTTAATCACTGGTGGTCACTTGGCTCCAGCCTTAGCGATTATTGAGGAACTAAATAAAACAAAACCAAATGTCGAAATTATTTTCGTCGGTCGAAAATATGCCTTAGATTCCGAAAAGACCATTTCTTTCGAATACAAAGAAATTACAAAAAGAAAAATTCCTTTTATTCCTCTTCAAGCTGGTAGATTAACAAGAATTTTATCTCTGAGATCTTTAAGAAGCCTATTCCGAACTCCCTTAGGATTTTTTCGAGGCTTTTTTATTATTAATGAATATCTTCCCGATGTCATTTTGTCTTTTGGCAGTTATCTAGCTGTTCCATTAGTTTTTTGGGGATTTATTTTTAGGATTCCAAGTTTCACTCACGAACAAACTCTAAAACCCGGTTTAGCCAACAAAATTATTAGTTTTTTTTCCAAAAAAACTTTTGTTGCTTTTGAAGAGTCAAGAAAATATTTTTCGCTTAAAAAAACTATCGTCACCGGAAATCCAATTAGAAGAGCCATCTTTATTGTCAAAAAAAAACCTTTTGAAATAAAAAAAAACAGACCGGTTATTTATATTACCGGCGGCATTCTTGGAAGTCATAGCGTTAATGAACATATAAAGAGAATAATTATTAAATTATTAGATAGCTATATTGTTATTCATCAAACCGGAGAAACAAAAGAATATCATGATTACGAAGATTTGCTAAAAATTAAAAATAATCTACCGAAAGAACTATCAGACCGATATTTTTTATCTAAACATTTTTTCGAAGATGAAATAGGATATATTTATTCCTTGGCTGATTTAGTGGTTGGACGAGCCGGCGCCAATACCTTTTTTGAATTAATTAATTTAAAAAAACCGGCTGTATTTATTCCCTTGCCTTGGTCGTCTGGCAAAGAACAGCAGCATCACGCCGAGATTTTTGCCAGGGCGGGAGTTGGTGAAATATTTCACCAGATAGAAACAAGCGAAAAACTTTTAAGAATAATTTATAAAATGATAGAAAATATCGAAAGTTATAGAAATAATTTTAAGTCTTTAAGTTATCTTTATAAAAGCAATGCCAGTCAATTCATTGTCAAGGAAATTTTTAGAAAAAATTAAGCTGCCTTTTTTTCTTATCTGTATTAGCTTATCCGTTTTTTTACTTCTTTATTTTTTAAACACTTTTTTTTTGATAAAAAATATTAAAATTGAAAGCATTGAAAAGAGTTTTAATGGTATAGAAGAACTGAAAAAAAGAAGCTTGATTTTTATTTCTGAAAATGAAATCAAAGAAACAATAATTAAAAAAAATACCGGCATCGATAAGGTTGAAGTAGAAAAAAAATATCCAAGGACGCTTATCCTAAAAATAAATCTATATAACCCAATTGTTAATCTGCTAACCAGTCAGGGTTATTTTTACTTGTCTTCTCAAGGAGAAATTATTTCCAAATCAAAAACACCTAATACTAAATTACCAATAATAAACTATTATCAAAAACTTAATTTTCAATCATATAAAGCAGGAGATTTCCTGACCTTTAAAGATATAAAGTCGACTCTTTATTTAATTAAAGAAGTGAGTGATTTAAATATTGTTATTGATAATGTTGATATGAACGGAGTCAATATGATACTATTTAACATAGGTGATAAAAAAATTATTTTTAGTAGCGAAAAAGATACGGGGTTGCAGCTTTATCAACTGCAGCAAATAGTAAGACAGTTTAAAGTTGAAGGAAGACAGTTTAAAGAGATAGATTTGCGATTTGATAAACCAGTTATTCGTTTTTAATTAGTTAAAATTAGTCAAAGTTAGTTAAAACTAGTTTCAACTATTTATAACTAATTTAAACAAATTTAAACTAATCTATGGCTGACAATTTAATATGCGGGATTGACATAGGAAGCAGTAAGATCGCGACAATAGCCGGAATGAAGTCCGAAGAAACAGGTGAATTAAAAATTATCGGGTTTAATGCTACTGTTGCCCGCGGCATAAGAAAAGGTTTGATAGTCGATATCAAAGAGGTGACGGAAGTTGTCGAAGAAAGTGTTGAGAAAGCCGAGAGAATGTCCGGTCACAAAATTAATAATGCTTTTGTATCGGTCGGCGGTCCTCACATCTCTTCTTTAAACTCCCACGGAATAGTTGCCGTTGCCAATCCGCAAGGGGAAATTTCCGAAGAAGATGTTACCAGGGTGCTCGAAGCCGCTCGGGCAATTTCTCTCTCATCTACTCGTCAAATTATTGAGGTCATTCCGAGAGATTACATTGTCGACGGGCAACCGGGAATAAAAAGTCCGATCGGAATGAGCGGAGTCAGATTAGAAGTAGAAACTCATATTATTACAGCCTCATCGACCAATCTCAAAAATATTGACCGGGTTTTAGACGATTTAGGAATTGAAAATCAAGGATTTGTTTTTTCCGGTCTGTCTTCGGCTGAAGCGGTTTTAACCAATACGGAAAAAGAATTGGGAGTAGTTTTGGTTGATATCGGTGGCGGCAAGATAGATATTGCTATATTTGTCGACGGCTCTTTATCTTATTCTTCTTCAATTCCGATAGGCGCCCGGCATATCACCAATGATATTGCTGTTGGTTTGAGAGTATCTTTGGATTCCGCCGAGAAAATTAAACTTTATTTAAGCAAGAATCTGGACGCCAACAAAAAAAAGCCGCCGCAGATAAATCTCAACGAATTAAATTTAGAAGAAAATGTAACCGAAGTGTCTCTAAAAACTTTGGTTGATGGCATTATCGCTCCTCGTCTTGAAGAAATTTTTAAATTAATTTTTGAAGAGATAGAAAAAAGTGAATTTGGACAACAGGTGCCTTCGGGGCTGGTGATAACAGGTGGTGGCGCCTTAACAGTCGGAATGCTGGAAAGCGGGAAACGAGTCGTTGGATTGCCGATAAGAATCGGTGTCCCTGATAAAGTTACCGGACTTATAGATGAAACTAGTGATCCTCAATATTCGTCTACGCAAGGATTGCTTTTGTATGGATTAAAAAATATAATGACTAATACTGGAGATGGATTCAAAAATTTTGGTAGAATTTTGAAAGATTTTAAATTAGGTAATAGTTTAGGAAATTTAAAAAATTTCTTTAAACAGTTTATACCTTAATATGTTAATTAAACCACGAGCTGGTCAGGCGGCGAGAATAAAAGTCGTTGGCGTTGGCGGCGGCGGCGGCAATGCGATTTCATCGCTGGTCGCCGAAGGTGGAATTGCCGGAGTTGAATTTATCGCTGTTAATACCGATGCTCAGGCACTTCTCAACAACAAAACGTCCATTAAAATCCAAATTGGGGAAAATTTGACCAAGGGACTTGGGTCTGGAGGCGACGCGGAAGTCGGCCGCCAGGCAGCCGAGGAATCAAGAGAAAGATTAAAAGAGGAACTTGGGGGCGCTGACATGATATTTATTACCTGCGGTGAAGGCGGAGGAACCGGCACAGGCGCTTCTCCTTTAATTGCCGAGATTGCCAAGGAGACTGGTGCTTTGACTGTAGCTGTCGTCACCAAGCCTTTTGAATTCGAGGGAGTGAAAAGAAAGTTTACTGCTGAAGACGGTATTTCTAAACTAAAAGAGAAAGTCGATACTTTAATTGTTGTTCCCAACCAGAGAGTTTTAAATATTATTGACAAAAAAATACCGATACTCGAAGCTTTCAGGAAAATAGACACGGTTTTGATTTCCGGAGTCAGAGGTATTGCCGAGTTGATTACCACTCCCGGACTGATTAATGTTGACTTTGCCGACGTTAAATCAATTATGATAAATTCCGGAACGGCCTTGATGGGAATGGGAGTGGGGTCAGGTGACAAGCGGGCAATTGCCGCTATTAAACAGGCAATATCTTCGCCATTACTGGATATTTCCATCGAAGGCGCCCGAGGAGTGCTTTTCAATGTCGTTGGCGGACCGGATATGACCATGGCGGAAATTGACGAAGCAGCGACAATTATTGCCAAGTCAGTCGATCCTGACGCCGACATAATTTTTGGAGCCGTAATTGACGATAGATTGATGGATCAATTAAAAATCACAATTATTGCTACCAAGTTTGATGATAACAAGTTGAAACTTTTCCGGTTTAAAAAAGGTGATGATTATTCCAGACCGGAGCCAGAAAAGTTAGAGACTAAAAAAGAAGAAAAAGAAGCTGATAAAGAGACAGTCAATGAAGAGGAGGAATTTTTAGATGATTCTTCCGAATTCGATATTCCTGCGTTTTTGAGAAAAAAATAATATTAGTTTTCCTCCGGTTCAAGTAAATCTTCATCATCATCAATCGTTGTAATTAATCTTATTAGATGGTAAATAAAGCCACAAACCAGTATTAAATCAAAAATTAACATTATTTGATCCACATCATTTTTTAAATAAATAAATCAATAAAGAAAAAACCTAACTGCATCATTGGTAAATAATTGGCTAAAAATATTTCTGTTTGGATTTTTAGTTCCACTATTTTTTCCATATTGGTTTCTAACTTTTATTTGATTTTAAGAAATAAGAAGATAGCTTGCTTGAGCCATATCTTACCTCATCTTGAAGATTCTGAAGGGCTTAAGAAGGGTTTGAAAAAGAAAATCCTCTTCTTTTTAAAGTAATTAAATTTTGAGCAGGAAATTCTATTTCGGTTAATTTTTTTCTAATAATAGAAATAATTTTATCAATAGACCAATCTGAAAATTTTTCAACATAATTAGATCCCCAAAGTATTTGTCCAATTTCATCTCTGGAGATTACTTTGTTCTGATTTTTTATAAAATGAACTAAAAGTTTAAATTCTTGTAAAGAAAATTTATGGCTATAGTTTTGTCCTCCAAAAAAGATTTGGTTTGTCTCTTTATCATATATTAATTTTTCTTTTGGGATTTGCAATCGGACGAAATGGTCAAATATTTTTCCAAACAGCTTATAATGGCCTTCTGTACTAGATTGAACAATTTTAGTTTTCAGAAGAAAATCACTTTTATTAATTAAAGTGGGGGGGATTTTTTGAGTGATACAGACACTACTGACGATCTTCATTTCAACGTCATTAAAATTTTGCCAAATATCATAACAAACATTCTTTAACTGATAGTTATTTAATAAAAAATCTTTAATTTTATCCTTGTTTTGTGATAGCTGGTCATAATTTTTTGTTAATATGTGAAAGCTGTACTTTAAAAGTTGTGGATGTCCTCCGCATAGTTCAATAACAGTTTTTTTAATATCATCAGGAAATTTCGTTGCTAATGAGTGTTCAAAATTAGCAATAATATAGCCAATCTCTTCCTTATTAAATAAGGGAGAATAGTAGTTAGATTGAGTTATAGCATAGGTCAGATTATAAAATTCGGCAAGAATCTTTCTTTCAAAGAGATTTACACTTGTTAAAAAAACAAAATTAATTAAAGACTTATTGACAGATAATATTGACTCAAGATTTCTGAATATATTTTGAGGAAGATAGAACAGGAATTCAAAATCATAAAGAAAAAAAACTGTATATATATTATTGGCGACTAATTGTTCGAGATTTCTTTTTATCAATTCAAGAGTATTTAATTGGTTAACCAAAACAGGATTTATTCCTATTTCCTTCATTTTTAAGGTGAGGGAGTTTAGCAGAATTAAGAGATAGTCCTCGCTGGATAGACCTGATGCATCATCCGGATTAATATAGACAAAAATGGTTTTATCGTATAATTTCCCCAGAATTTTTTTAATAATCTCTTTTTCTTTTAGTAAAAACTTTATCGTTGTTTTTTTACCGGAGCCCGCGGCAAACATGCACGTAACACAGAGCTTATCCTTTATTGGGGTAAAAATTCTAAGCGCTCTTTTTTCCAGTGACTCTTTCGGCAATGGATAAATCGTTTTTTTCATAGTAATTCAGGATAGAGTAAGGATTTATTCAGGATATTGTATTACCGATTCTTAAAAAAGTCAATAGAGTTTACTTTTATGAACTTGATTGTTTCCTTTCTTCTATCACCATAATAATCCTATAATATTGATAATAATCGTTTATTCTGATAAAATTAGCTTATTTTTTGAAAAACTCATGGAATGCAATAAATGGAATAAGTCTTGGTTTAAGATCTTAAATGTTGTTCCTACAGAAATTACAAAAAAAATAGAAGTTGCGTTTACAGCAGAAACTTTATTTACGGAGATATTTAGACCCCATTTCAAATATTTTGGGCAGCCTTCTGCAATTATTGACGGTGTATATCTTCCAGAAGAAAGCGAGAAAAGAAAAGGTAATTTTACTCTAATAGATTTTTCTCGGAGTCAGAATGCAGGTTTAAATCTTCTGACGATATTTGCTATAAGTGCTGCCTTACAAGGATCAAGAATAAGTGTAACAAAAAAATGCGATGACTGGGGTATTGTTAAAGAAGAAAGACCAATAAGTTATGATGATTCTTTCAAAGAAAAATTAGATTCTTGGATTAAGCAAGCCGGTGAAATTTCCGCAAAAACAAGTTTTAGTGAAGAAAATAAAATTTCTTTTTACTTAGCTTTATCAGAAATGATGAATATTTCTTTAAAAGGAAGAAATCCTGGCGAAGCCTTTAGTTATGTTATGGATGGACAAAAAAATCTGAGAGGTTTTTCAATATTTAGCAGCTTTTTTCCAAACATTTCGAAGAAGATAGACGAAGAGGCAATTTATACGTTGTTAAATAATGGCTACAACTTTGAGGCCGTATTGCGAGGCTTTGTTAAGAACGATCTAGAAAGATTTTTTGATATTGACTCAGGAATAGAATTGGCTTTTCTTCTACAATTTTCTCCTGATACTATTGAAACTCTCGTTAAATTACAAAAAGATCATACATCTTTATATATAGATTGGAGTCTTTCAAAAGAAAAAATAATAGAGGAAATTAATAAAATAGCTAGAGGAGAAACAATAGAAACTGTTTATGTAGAAAAAAAAGAAAAAACCGAAGGTGATTTTCCTAACCCTGAAAAGTTTGGAATGAAAGTTAATCAAGTAGAGACGCAATTGATGAAAGAACATTTTAAGAGACCAGATGCCGTTGTTATTTCACCTAGTGAGATCAGAAAAAATCCGGCTCAATTTTGGGAATACCAAAGAGCCTTGGTGTTAAGAATTGCTGAAAGACAGCGTATTAAAATAGATGAAGGGGTTGAGATTCCTTTGCCTGAAGGATATGACAAAAAGCAAGAAAAATCTTTTAGATCGACCGAAAGATTGTTAAAAGAAAATAGCGACTGGATTTGGTTATTTCTTTATCCTAATGTACAAAAAGAGTTTTTTGAAAAACTTCCTTATCTACGTGTTCCGCCGTATCTTTTAATCAATGGTGAAGCTGTTCCAGTGTCTGACCTCAAAAGACGTTATTATATTGTGACAAAAATTTTAGAGAATGAAAAAAATGTCATAAATAGACTACCTTTTCTTAACTTTATAGATTCAAGCGATGTAAGAAAAAAAAGAAGAGTAAATACAAGACATAATTTGACTATTCCGGGCAAACTGATAAAAAAATTTATAGGAGAAAATGGAGAAAAAAAAGTGGTTGCTTATCTTGATCATGGAATAGCTCGCTGGGTTTTCGGTACATGGGGAGATAGTTATGAACTTGAACCTCTTGGTTATGTAGCATACAGTGGATTATCTTTTGACTATACTCCAAATGTAGACGTTGATATGTTGATATTTGGCGTTGAAAAGTCTATTGCGAATATAGCAAATAATATGGTGGGGAAAATGAACCCTAATCTTCCAGAACTTTTATATAGTAATTTTGTCTTGGGATTAAGTATGGGCAAGGTTGACTGGACTTTTATTGCAAAAAATGTTAAAAACCTAAACTTACATAGAATCAAAAATGATACCTATATGTTAGCTCACTCTAAAGCTTGTCTTGTTCAGGCTTTGAGAGGTTGGCAGGCAGGTACGCCTAAACAAAATACAGATTTGTTAGTAGAAACTTTAATGGGATTTTCTAAAATAAGAACTTTAGGATTATTGGCAGAGTTAGTTACAGATTCAAATGGAGCTGAGTTTTTTGCTGTAAAACCCGTTGATATCTTTGGCGGACTCATGGATTATCTTGAGGCTGGTGGAGGAGTTCAAGTTGAAGGGAAAAAGAAAAATGTAATACGTTTTATATCTTTAGATCGAGCCTTTTCTTCTGATTCAGTCTGGCATGCCCTCAGAACAATCATAGATATGGTTTATACAACCGGTGGAGCTGTTATTTTGCCCGAAGGAAATCTTGAAGTCTCTGATAAAAAAATAGATATTTGTGCTGTTTTTTTGGGAATTGAGCAGTTTAGAGAAAAGCTTGAGCCTATCTATAAATATATAGAAGCTATTAGGAATGGCGATATTACGTTAAGTGATGCATTAAAAAGGGACTTAAGACGCGAACTGATAAAAGGTACGAAAGGTATAATCGAAAATAATCTTGATCAATTTTTGACTTTATGCTCAGACCGAGAGACATTTGATAAAGAAAACATAGTTTTTGGTCTTGAACAAAGCCGTCTTTTTCCTCATTTAGATTTCCTGGAAAAAAACAAAGAATTCTGGGAATGGTTAAGAGAAAATGTAAAAACAAATATAAAACAAGAAGGAGAAAATTCTTTACATTTCCTGTCGAGAACGATTTTAGAAGAAAGAATTGATATTTTGTCTTTGATAGCAAGTCATATAAGATATGAGTTCAGAATGAATCCGTTAAGGATAGGATGGAAGCTATCTCAATTTGAATCAGATTATTATGAACAAGAATCAATAATTAAAACTGGTCATAAAGAAAGAGCAAGATGGGCATTATTAGATTCTCATGAATTAGGTCTACTAGCCAGTGGTACGAATACACATAAATGGAATAATTTAATTAGCTCTATTAAAAAAGGAACTATTGATATTACTGATGAGTTAAGAAGTAATACAAATATTTTTAATGTTTTAAGAAAATATGCTCAATGGTCGTTTTCAGTGAGGGACAGAAAAATATATCTTCCGGAAGGAGAAACATTATTATCAAAAATTACCGAAGATCAAATTAACGCTTTAGCCGATTGGCTACTCGACACAGGATTTTAATTACAGATAAAAAAGAAAAATAAAATTATCAAAAAAAGTGAAAATAATGGATTTATACTTTCCATTTTTAATAATAAATTTAAAATAAATAACTTTTTTTCATCCGTATTTTACCGGCTTTTTTAATTGCTTCTTGCTGGATATACCAGTAATAAATATCTCGATCAAAAGAAACTGTTTTGTATTTTTGAAAATTACTATGTTTCATATTCTTTAAAGTTTTTAATAACTTCATTTTATGAAGGAGCTATTAATTATGCTTAATTGGTATATTACCTAATCCTGAAAATTCTGAAATGATTGCAACTTGATATATTCGCTGGTAAAATGGTTAAATTATGTTTAAAAATGTTAATTCGAATATAAGTTTTCCCGAAATGGAGAAGAAATGGTTAAAACATTGGTATGAAAAAGGAATTGTCAGCAAATATCTTGCAAAAAACAGAAACTCAAAGAAATACTTTTCTTTCTTAGACGGACCGATTACTGCTAATAATCCGATGGGCGTTCACCACGCATGGGGAAGAACTTACAAAGATCTTTGGCCTAAGTTTTATAATCTTTTGGGTTATAAGCAGCGTTTTCAGAACGGTTTTGACTGCCAGGGTCTCTGGGTTGAGGTTGAAGTCGAGAAAGAATTAGGACTAAGAACTAAAAAAGACATTGAAAATTTAGTACCTGGAGATCCAAAAGCTTCAATTGCCAAATTCGTCCAACTCTGCAAAGACCGCGTAATGAAGTTTTCCACAGTCCAGACAAAACAGTCAAAAAGATTGGGTTATTTTGCCGACTGGGATCATTCCTACTTCACGATGAGTGACGAAAACAACAACATGATCTGGCGCTTTCTTAAAGTCTGTTATGAAAACGGCTGGATTTATAAAGGTAGAGAGTCAGTTCCTTGGTGTCCAAGATGTGAAACCGCCATTTCCCAGCATGAGATGTTGACTGAAGATTATAAGGAGCTGGTGCATGAGTCGATATATTTTAAATTACCAATAATAAATAACAAATCACAAATTACAAATAAACATCAAAACGAGTTTTTACTTGTCTGGACCACGACTCCGTGGACGATTCCTGCCAATATTAGCGTTGCTATTGATAAAACACTTGATTATTCATTGGTCGAAACCGAAGGAGAAAGACTTTGGCTAACAAAAGATAGAATTAACGATGTTCTTAAAGGAAAAATTCATAAAGTTATAAAAACAGTTAAAGGAGAAGAATTAGTAGGACTAAAATACAAAGGACCGTTTGATGATTTACCAGCTGTTAAGAAGGTTGCTGAAGAAAATTCAAATAACTTTCATATTGTTTTTGCGACTGATCAGAACATTCTTCCAGTAACAACTGCTGAAGGAACAGGAATGGTGCATACGGCGGTTTCTGCGGGTACAGAAGATTTCAAAATTGGAAAGAAGCTTAGTTTACCTATGATTCCGGTTATTCAGGATAATGCCGACTATTTACCCGATCTTGGATTTTTGTCTGGGAAAAATGCCAAAAAACATCCAGAGATAATTATTGATTATCTAAAACAAAAAGAAAATGGAAAATATTTATTAAAAACAATGCCTTTCACTCACCGTTATCCGGCTTGTTGGCGGTGTAAAACAGAGTTAGTGTGGAAGGTGGAGGATGAATGGTATATCGCAATGGACCGTCCTTCGCGTAAAGCTACGGCCGGCAAGCAAACCAGTTTAACTTTAAGACAGAGGATGATTGAGGTGGCGAAGAAGATCAAGTGGATGCCGGAGTTTGGCTTGGACCGGGAACTGGACTGGTTAACAAACATGCATGATTGGCTGATTTCCAAAAAAAACCGTTACTGGGGTTTAGCCTTGCCAATCTATGAATGCGATAGTTGTAAAAATTTTGAGGTAATCGAGTCTAGGGAAGAATTAAAGAAAAAAGCGGTTTCCGGCTGGGATAAATTCGAAGGTCACACTCCTCACAAACCCTACATCGACGAAGTGAAAACAAGATGTTCAAATTGCGGAAAATTGGTTTCACGAATCAATGACGTTGGCAATCCTTGGCTTGATGCCGGAATTGTTAGTTATTCAACGATCACGGAAAATAATCAAGGAGAATCATTGTATTTAAAAGACAAAAAAGCCTGGAGAAAATGGTTTCCGGCTGATTTTATCACCGAGTCTTTTCCCGGCCAGTTTAAAAACTGGTTTTATGCTTTGATTGCAGAATCAACCGTATTGGAAAACGAACCGTCTTTTAGACGCGTTTTGGGATACGCTACTCTTTTAGGCGAAGATGGTAGACCGATGCACAAAAGCTGGGGCAATATGATTGAGTTCAATGAGGGAGCCGATAAAATTGGCGTTGATGTGATGAGATGGATGTTTGTACGTCAAAATCCATCCGACAACCTCCTTTTCGGTTATAAAAAAGCCGATGAGGTAAGACGGCAGTTTTATCTGATGTTGTGGAATGTGTATAAGTTTTTTGTGGAATATTCTAACTTAGATAAATGGTCTGGACACCCTCAGGGTGACCAGACATATAACGGTCACCCTAAGGGTGTCTTGGATAAATGGATTCTTAGCAGGTTTGCCAATTTAGTTTTATTGGTAGAAAAAAGTCTTAAAGAATTTGATGCCAAAGATGCGACTTTAGAAATCGAAAAGTTCGTTTCTGATCTGTCAACCTGGTATATTCGTCGAAGTCGGGATAGAATCTGGGTAAATAGTGAAGATAAAAAAGACAAAGAAAGTTTTTATTCGACTCTTTATTATATTTTAGTCAATCTTTCAATTATTATTTCACCTTTTATGCCGTTTGTCAGCGAGGAAATATATGTGAACTTAACCTGCCTGCCGGCAGGCAAGGCCGGAAAAGAATCTGTTCATTTGGAAAGTTGGCCCTCCTTCGCTAAAGCTTCGGAGGGTAAACCAAAAATAAATGAAAAATTAGAAAAAGAGATGGAGTTGGCTAGGAAAATAGTTGAAACAGGACATGCGAAAAGAAAAGAAGAGGGAAAAAAGGTAAGAATGCCTTTAGCAAAGCTAGAACTTGAAGTTGAAAGTGGCTTTTCAAAAATTTCTCCAGCAGTCTGGCAGATAGTTCTTGATGAATTGAATATAAAAAATATCGTCGTCAATAAAACCGAGCGGTTTCCTAAAAAAGAAGTAAGCGTCTCAGAAGATAATCTTAATCACGAAGGCAGTGTTAGAGATTTAATAAGAAGCATTCAATCCAGACGAAAAGAGTTGGGTTTAAAACCGACTGATTTTATTGAATTGACAGTTCCCGAGACTTATTTGGAAGATTCAGATTTAATTAAGAAGAAGGTGATGGCAAAAAAAGTTAAAGTCGGTCAAACGCTAGTTGTTTCAAAATAAAAATGATCTTTTCTTCAATCTTTCTTTCGGTATTTGGATTATTTAATCTTTTTGGCCTTAACCAAAGCCTTTTTTTCCGGCAATTGGTTTACTGCCTGTTGGCATTTATCATTTATTTTGTTATTAAATCTGTCGGGCGCCATTTTTTTCAAATAAACAGCCGTTTTTTTTACTGGTTTTTTATTGTTGTTTTATTAATTACTTATATCGTCGGTATTGAGGTAAAAGGATCAAGACGGTGGCTGGATTTTTATTTTATTCGGTTTCAAGCCAGCGAATTTTTCAAACCGTTCTTTATTACTTTTTTGAGCCAGTACTTATCTGATGAAAATATTTTTAAAAATGATTTGACTTTGTTTGTCAGGAGCTTCTTTTATTTTTTCCTGCCTTTTTTTATTATTTTCAAACAGCCGGATTTAGCCAATGCGGTGACTTTTTTATTTATCTACTTAATCATAATTTTTTTCTCCAATATTCCTAAAAAATATTTGACATATTTTTTTGGTTTTATCGGTTTGTTTTTTCCCTTGGGTTGGTTTATTTTAAAAGATTATCAAAAGCTAAGAATTATGAGTTTTTTTAATCCTCACCTTGACATTCAAGGAACAGCTTATAACATGATTCAATCGATAATAACAATCGGCAGCGGAAAATTTTTCGGAAGAGGACTGGGTCTGGGAACGCAGTCTCGACTATATTTTCTCCCAGAAAACACCACTGATTTTGCTTTTGCCTCTTTAGTTGAGCAGTTTGGTTTTTTTGGCGGTTTTATGGTAATATTTTTTTACTCGTTGTTGATTTATTTTGTCACCAAAAGGACGATTAAGTTTTATTTTGAGAAAAAAGAAGAAGGCAAAGCCAAATTCCTATTCTCACTGGGACTTCTTTCTTATTTATCTTTTCAGGTGTTTATCAATATAGGAATGAATATGGGACTGCTGCCGGTCGCCGGAGTGGCGTTGCCTTTTATTTCGTATGGAGGCTCTTCTGTATTGGCATTATTAATAGGATTTGCTTTACTTCCTTAAGCTGGAGGCTTGATACCGTTTTTTTCGACCGCCTCACTCCAAAGGGGCCCCAGGCGATTGTCTCAAAAAAGGTATCTTCGCCTTCTCCGAGACAGGCCCCACAACTTAACATTGCTTATCAATATTTTTTTTGTATAATTTAAATCTATGGTAACTTTTGCCGTTGTAAAAACAGGAGGAAAACAGTATCTAGTTAAAGAGGGCATGGAGATTGTTGTTGATCGATTAGATTCAAAAGAAAAAGATAAAATCAATTTAGAAACTTTGATGACTTTTGATGAAGAAGGAAAATCAGTTGATTTAGGTACACCTGATTTAACTAAAAAAGTCCAGGCTGAAGTCGTTTCCCATTTTAAAGGTGATAAGATTAGAGTAGAGCATTTTAAAGCAAAATCTCGTTACAGAAAAGTGAGGGGATTCCGTCCTCAATTGACAACGTTAAAGATAATTAAAATTTAACATTAACTGATTACAGATTACGAATTACTAATTAATTAGTAATTAGAAATTTGTAATTAAATAATTAATAATTGTATTATCTAAATGGCCCATACTAAGGCACAGAAAACAGTTAAAGGCAATCGAGACTCTCAATCAAAAAGGCTGGGAGTCAAAGTCTATGGAGGAAGTTTAGTTTCTCCAGGCAATATTATTATCCGGCAAAGAGGAACCAAGGTCAACGCCGGGTCAGGCACAATGTTAGGTCGCGATTTTACGATCATGGCATTAAAAAAGGGCACGGTCAAGTTCTTTCAAAAACGAGGAGAAGCCTACGTAGCTGTTGTGTAACTTTTTTTCTATTACACTAAAAAGCTCGATACCGAAATTTTTATAGATTCTGTCACTCATGAACCTTTTCTTCTGCGAAGCTCTGCGGCATACGCCGCAATCCGCTTCTCGAAGACACTTTTCATTCGTGACACCTATAAAAATTTGACATTGTCGTTTTTTGAAAATCTAAACGGGTGTCGAGGGGAAAGGGTTCCCGGACGGCCTGCCTGCCGGCAGGCAGGCGCACAGTCGAGGGGTATTGTTCGAAGCGAGCACCGACGGGAATGAACCTAAGACAGGACCCGTTTAGAATGATGTAAAATAATATCATGGACGATATTATCGAAAAGATAAAAAAAGAGACAGATGTTTTTAGTAAGGCGAAATTAATAAGATATCTTCTTAGAGAAAAAAATATTAAAGTCATTGAACTGGCAAAAAAACTTTCCTTAACTTCTTCATATGTCTGCCATTTAAACAGATTAAACAATCTTTCAGAAATAATTGTAGACGGATACTATTCTAAGCTTATTGGTATCAGCCATCTTTTTCTTTTATCAAGAGTCAGTGATCAAAAAAAAATGTTTTTAGTTTACGAAAATATCCTATCAAATGACTTAACCATCAGGCAGACCGAAGAGCTGATTCGGGAAATTATCTACGAAGTAAAAACTAAAGGTAGTTTTCTTAAGCCGCAGGATAAAACAAAATTAATAGAGACGGTTGCAAAAAAATATCCTGATTTAAAAGTTAATATCAGCCAAACCCGCACTAAAGCAAGGATCAATCTTGAGATTAAAGGAAGTTTAGATCGGACAACAAAATTAACTAAGGAGATAATTAATAAATTAGAAGCTTAATTATTAACCAACAATCCTTTTCCGCAAGGATTGACATTGTTTAGCAAAAGATAGTATAGAATATAAACTAATCTCATATGAAAACGATGAAATAACTCTTCGTGTCGGATGTCGAAATATGTGCCGATACTGTCCGCAACTTTTAATTATTAAACAATACAACAAGCTAAGAGAAGAGGTGATAATGAGCTTTGAAACTTTTAAAACCTGCTCAGATAAAATGCCTAAAAGTGTCAGGATTGATTTTTCAGGTATGGCCGAACCTTGGTTAAATTGCGATGCGACAAAAATGCTTCTCTATGCCTACAATAGCGGTTTTAAAAAAATCAGCGTTTTTACTACGACTGTCGGCATGACAGAAAAAGATTTTAAAAAAATAAAAATATCCCCTTTAGCGAATTTATGGTTCATTTGGCGGACGGAGAAGGAAATTTTAATATAGACGTGACAAAGGGATATTTAAAACTGCTGAATAAAATTAAACGGTCCGGTATTAAGAATATTGCTTATATGACAATGGGTAAAATCCATCCCTTATTGAAAAAGTCTTTTGGCAAAGTCGCAGAAGAAAAACTAATGCTTTCTCGAGCGGGTAATCTGGAGTTTGGTCCAAAATTATACCATCATGGATCAATTATGTGTAACAGTCCAAGCGGCTTAAAACATAACGTTCTGCTACCAAATGGAGATGTCTACCTTTGCTGTATGGATTATGCATTGACTCATAAGCTTGGAAATCTGCTAACAGGTGATTATGAAAAATTATTTAAAGA
The DNA here is from genome assembly GCA_002792355.1 of Candidatus Roizmanbacteria bacterium CG_4_10_14_0_2_um_filter_36_35. Lineage (GTDB taxonomy): Bacteria > Patescibacteriota > Microgenomatia > UBA1406 > GWC2-37-13 > GWC2-37-13. Next base: position 19,893 of record PFOE01000086.1, read on the forward strand.
AAAGGAATTTATAGACATAAAACAAAGATTAAAAAATGAAAGATTGGGCGATGTCATCTGTCGGCATTGTGAATACGCCGTTATTGATAACTATAAAAAATATCTTCGTCCGATAAAAAATTATTTGCTAAAAATCATCGGATTGAAGAGGGAAGGGGATTGATGACTGTCCCAATTTTGTTAGCGGGAAAATAACGGTAAAAGACCTGGCCGATTAAACTTTGAACTGGCACAGAACAAAACTCTCTCGAGTCTGAAGACCGCGGACGATTGTCCCCCATCACAAAAATTTCATCCAAGGGGATAGTATAAGGAACTCCATCTTTGATACAGCCACCGTCCCAAAGATTAGTAGCTGCAAAAATATAATTTTCGCTGACAAGATTGTTATTAACAAAAACCTGACTGTTTTTGATGGTGACAACATCACCAGGAAGGCCGATGATTCTTTTAATATATTCTATATCAGGATTTTTGGGAGATTTGAAAACGACCACGTCTCCTCTCTCTAAGCGGCGGAATTTATAAGTAACGCGGCTGGTTAGTATGTAGTCTCCAGAATCGAAAGTCGGCTCCATCGAAGCACCTTTAACTTGGTTAGGAGTAAGGATAAAAAGGTAAACGACAATGAACATCGAACCAACAAAAACTACCGTTTCCAAAATATCCATGACAAAGCCAATGATTGTTTTTGTGATGTTCAACATAACTTTCCATTGTAAGAAAAAATTTTGTAAAATACAATAGTGAGGACTTGTAGCTCAGTTGGTTAGAGCGTTGCATTCACATTGCAAAGGTCAGAGGTTCGACTCCTCT